>NZ_BCBD01000233.1:0-5562 GCF_001320345.1 Pseudomonas sp. NBRC 111127
GCTGGCCCACGAACAGGCGTCGCTGGCCCTGGCCCAGCGCTGCAGCGGCGTGCCGGCGAGCCAGGCGCTGTTCACCAGCCTGCTGAACTACCGCCACAGCGCCCCGGCCAAGGTCGAACTGCGCCAGGCATGGCAGGGCATCGAGCAGATCGCCGCCCACGAGCGCAGCAACTACCCACTGGTGGTGAACATCGATGACCTGGGCGAAGGCCTGGTGCTCACCGTGCAGGCGGTGTCGCAGGTAGACGGCGGGCAGGTTTGCCGCCTGCTGGCGACCGCGCTGGCGCAACTGGCCGATGCCTTGCAACAGGCCCCGGCCACGCCGTTGCATACGCTCAGCCAACTGGCGCCCGGCGAACGCGAACTGCTGCTGCAAGGCTTCAACGCCACCCGCCGAGACTACCCGCACGAGCATGCGCTGCACCAACTGGTCGGTACCCACGCCGCCCTTACGCCACAGGCGACCGCCGTGGTGCACGGGCAGCGCCAGTGGTCCTACCAGCAACTGGATGAGCATGCCAACCGGCTGGCTCACCACCTGCTCAGCCTGGGCGTAAACCCGGGTGAGCGGGTGGCACTGTTGCTGCCGCGCAGCTTCGACCTGCTGGCCGCGCAATTGGCCGTGAGCAAATGCGCGGCGGTATTTGTGCCGCTGGACAGCAATGCGCCGGTCGAACGCCAGGCGTTCATGATCCAGGACTGCCAGGCCCGCGTGCTGCTGACGCTCGCCAGCCAGGCGCAAACCGGCGGGGCCGTGAGGGTAGAGCTGGACCGCTGCGACCTGTCCGCCTGCCCACACCATGCACCGGCCCTGGCGGTGAACGCGCAAAGCGCGGCCTACGTCATGTACACCTCGGGCTCGACGGGCACGCCGAAAGGTGTGCTGGTTCCTCACCGGGCGATCGTCAGGCTGGCCATCAACAACGGCTTTGCCGAGTTCAACCGTGACGACCGGGTGGCCTTCGCCTCCAA
This sequence comes from Pseudomonas sp. NBRC 111127, assembly GCF_001320345.1. NCBI lineage: Bacteria > Pseudomonadati > Pseudomonadota > Gammaproteobacteria > Pseudomonadales > Pseudomonadaceae > Pseudomonas > Pseudomonas sp. NBRC 111127. Next base: position 973 of record NZ_BCBD01000233.1, read on the forward strand.
CCCGGCATTCGACGCCAGTACCCTGGAGGTATGGGCGCCGCTGCTCAACGGCGCCTGCGTGGTGGTGATCGACCAGCCGCAGGTCCTGTGCCGCGAGGCCTTGCGCGATGTATTGGTAAGCCAGCAGGTGAGCGTGCTGTGGCTGACCGCAGGCTTGTTCCACCAGTTTGCCGATGCCTTGCTGCCAGCCTTCGCCAAGCTGCGCTACCTGATGGTGGGCGGCGACGTGCTGGACCCGGCAGTGATTGCCCGGGTGCTGCGCGACGGTGCGCCGCAGCACTTGCTCAATGGCTACGGCCCGACTGAGGCCACCACCTTCAGCACCACCCATGAAATAACGGCTGTGGGCCAAGGCAGCATTCCGATCGGCAAGCCCATCGGCAATGGCCGCTGCTACGTGCTCGATGCCCGTCGGCAACCGGTCCCGCTGGGCGCCGTAGGCGAGTTGTATATCGGTGGCGATGGCGTGGCGCTGGGTTACCTTGGCCAGCCGGCGCTGACCGCCGAACGCTTCCTCGATGACCCTTTCAGTGGCCAGGCAGGGGCGCGCATGTACCGCAGCGGCGACCTGGTCAGCTGGCAGGCCGACGGCACGCTGCGCTACCTTGGGCGTGCCGACCAGCAGGTCAAGCTGCGCGGGTTCCGTATCGAACTCGGGGAAATCGAAGCGTGTCTCGGCCAGTGCGAAGGCGTGCGCGACAGCGCCGTGGTCCTGCGTGAAGACGCCCCGGGCGACAAACGCCTGGTAGCTTACTTCACCGCGCACGCGGCAGCGCCGCTGGTCGCCGACTTGCACGGCCGCCTGCAAAGCCTGCTGCCGGACTACATGGTGCCGGCTGCCTACGTGTGCCTGGCCGAGCTGCCATTGACTGCCAACGGCAAGCTTGACCGCCGTGCACTGCCGCTTCCGGGCAGCGACGCCCTGGTGAGCCGGGCTTTCGAGCCCCCGCAAGGGGCTGTGGAAGTTGCCCTGGCCGCCATCTGGGCCGAGGTGCTGAAGGTCGAGCAGGTCGGGCGCCATGACCACTTCTTCGAACTGGGTGGCCATTCGCTGCTGGCGGTAACCCTGGTCGAGCGCATGCGCAAGGCTGGCCTGCTTGCCGATGTGCGTGTCCTGTTCGCCCAGCCAACCCTGGCGGCACTGGCCGCTGCCGTGGGCAGCGGGCGCGAGGTGGACGTACCGGCCAACCGGGTACCGGTAGACGCCCAGGTGATCACCCCGGCGATGCTCAGCTTGATCGAACTGGATCAGGCCAGCATCGACCGTATCGTTGCCAGCGTGCCGGGTGGTGCAGCCAACGTGCAGGAAATCTACCCGCTGGCACCGCTGCAGGAAGGCATTCTTTACCACCACCTCAGCGCCGAGCAGGGCGACCCGTACCTGCTGCAGTCACGCCTGGCGTTCGACAGCCTGGCCGACCTGCAGCGCTGGGCTGGCGCGCTGCAGCAGGTGATCGACCGCCACGACATCCTGCGCACCGCTGTGCTCAGCGAAGGCCTCGAGCAGGCGGTACAAGTGGTTTGGCGCAAGGCCCGCATGGCGGTTACCGCTGTCGAGGGGCTGGGCAGCGAAGCGGTGCTCGATGCCTTGCAGGCGCGCTACGATGCCCGCCACCAGCGCCTGGACCTGGCCTGCGCACCTTTACTGCGCCTGGTGTATGCCGCCGACCCGCGCAACCAGCGGGTGGTGGCGATACTGCAATTCCACCACCTGGCCCTGGACCATACCGCCATGGAGGTCATCGCGGGCGAAATGCAGGCATTGATGGACGGGCAGGGCGCACAACTGCCCGCGCCGGTGCCGTACCGTACGTACGTGGCCCAGGCGCGGTTGGCGGCAGACGATGCCGGCCATGAGGCATTCTTCCGCGAGATGCTGGGTGACCTGGATGAGCCCACCCTGCCGTTCGGCCTGGCCGATGTGCAGGGCGAAGGGCATGCCATCGAAGAGGCCCAACTGCAGCTGGATGCCACCTTGGCCCGCAACCTGCGCGAACAGGCCCGGCGCCTGGGCGTCAGTGTCGCCAGCCTGGCCCACCTGGCCTGGGCGCGGGTACTGGGGGTGCTGGCCAACCGCAGCGACGTGGTCTTCGGCACGGTGCTGATGGGCCGCCTGCAAGGCGGTGCAGGGGCTGACCGGGCACTGGGTGTGTTCATCAACACCTTGCCGCTGCGCATCGACCTGTCGACGCCGGTAGTGCAGGCGGTGCGCCTGACCCACCAGCGGCTGTCTGCGCTGCTGCAACACGAGCATGCCTCGCTGGCCCTGGCCCAGCGTTGCAGCGCCGTGGCGGCGTCTTCGCCGCTGTTCAGCGCTTTGTTCAACTACCGCCATAGCAGTGCCGCTGGCCGTGCTGCCAGCAGCCAAGGCGTGCGCCTGCTGGGAGGGGAGGAACGCAGCAACTACCCGCTGACCCTCAGTGTCGACGACCTGGGCGAAGGTTTTGCCTTGAGCGTTCTGGCCCAGCAGGGCGTAGGCGCCGAGCAGGTGGCACGCTGGATGAGCCAGGCACTCACGCAATTGGCCCAGGCACTGGCGCAGGGCGCAACCGCTGCGGTGGGCACGCTGCCGATTATCGACCAGGCGGCACGCCAGCAGTTACTGGACACCTTCAATGCAACCCGGCGCGACTACCCGACCGGGCGCACCGTGCATGCCTTGGTCGAAGCCCAGGCCGCACGCACGCCGCAGGCTGCGGCGCTGGTCCAGGGTGGCCGGGTGCTGAGCTATGGCGAGCTGAACCGTAGTGCCAACCGCCTGGCCCATTACCTGATTGCCCAGGGCGTGCAGGTGGGTGACCGGGTTGCCCTGTGCCTGCCGCGCAGCCTGGAGCGCCAGATCGGCTTGCTGGCCGTGCTGAAGGCCGGCGCTGCCTATGTGCCGATCGACCCGACCTACCCGGCCGAGCGGATCGCCTACCTGTTGGCCGACAGCGCCCCTGCGCGGGTGGTGGTCGAGTCTGCGACCCGGGCTTTGGTGGGCGACGCCCCGTGCATCGTGCTGGACAGCGACGCCTGGCAAGGCGCAGCGCAGGGCAACCCGCAGGTGGCTGGCCTGGATCACCAGCAACTGGCCTATGTGATCTATACCTCCGGCTCCACTGGCCAGCCCAAGGGGGTGATGGTCGAGCATGCGACGCTGGCCAACCTGGTGCACTGGCACTGCGAGGCCTTTGCCGTGACGGCAGGCAGCCACACCAGCAGCGTGGCCGGGTTCGGCTTCGATGCGCTGGCCTGGGAAATCTGGCCGACGCTGTGCGCAGGGGCGGTGTTGCACCTGCCGCCGCTGCAAGTGGCCAGTGAACACGTGGACGAACTGCTCGACTGGTGGCTGGAACAACCGCTGGCCGTCAGCTTCCTGCCAACGCCGGTCGCCGAACAGGCCCTGCGCCGAGAGCGCCAGCACCCGACCTTGCGTACCTTGCTGGTCGGTGGCGACCGCTTGCGGGCGTTCGAACACGACCCAGGCTTCAGCGTGGTGAACAACTATGGCCCGACCGAAACAACGGTGGTGGCCAGCGCTGGCCGGGTGCTGCCTGGCAGCGTACCGCACATCGGCAAGCCCATCGCCAACACCCGTGTCTATGTGCTCGATGAACAGCGCCAGCCGGTGCCGGTGGGCGCGGCCGGTGAGCTGTACATCGGCGGGGCCGGGGTCGCACGCGGTTACTTCAGGCGTGAGGCGCTGAGCGCCGAGCGCTTCCTGGCCGACCCGTTCAGCAGCGAGGCCCATGCGCGCATGTACCGCAGCGGTGACCTGGTGCGCTGGAATGCCGATGGCACCCTGGACTACCTAGGCCGCAACGATGACCAGGTGAAGATCCGTGGTGTGCGGGTCGAGTTGGGCGAAATCGAAAGCGTGCTGGCTGCCCAGCCGGGCGTGATCGATGCCGTGGTGCTGGTGCGCGGTGAGCGCCTGCTGGCCTGGTTCAGCGCCAGCGCGCCGGTTGCCCCGGACGCGTTGCGTGAGGCGATGCAGGCGAGCTTGCCGGCACACCTGGTGCCGTTGGCATTCACCCGCCTGGACCATTTGCCGCTGACCCGGCATGGCAAGCTCGACCGCAAGGCCTTGCCAGACCCCGACCCGGCGCTGCTGGCCAGGCAGGAGTACGTGGCACCGCAAGGCGCAGTCGAAAGCGCACTGGCTGCCGTGTGGGCCGAGATGCTGCAGGTCGAGCGGGTGGGGCGGCACGACAACTTCTTCGAGCTGGGCGGCCATTCCCTGCTGGCGGTGAACCTGACGGCACGTTTGCGTCGCCAGGGCCTGCAGGTCGATGTGCGGACCTTGTTCGGCCAACCGAGCATCGCTGCGCTGGCGGCCACCCTGGGCCAGGCACGCGAGGTGGTGGTGCCGGAGAACCTGATCCCTGCCGGCTGCACCCACATCACCCCGGCCATGCTGCCGCTGCTGGCCTTGGAGCAGGGCGCGATCGAGCGTATCGTCGCCCAGGTGCCGGGCGGTGCGGCCAACGTGCAGGACATCTACCCACTGGCGCCGTTGCAGGAAGGTATCCTCTACCACCACCTGAGTGCTGCGGGCCACGACCCGTATGTGCTGCAATCACGCTTTGCCTTCGCCAGCCGGGAGCA
>NZ_BCBD01000234.1:0-5467 GCF_001320345.1 Pseudomonas sp. NBRC 111127
TCAGGCACAAAATTTCAGGCAAAAAAAAAGCGACCCTAAGGTCGCTTTCTTTGTAACTTCCGGGTGTTCAGTGGGCCCTGGAAGTTGAATATGGCGCAGCGGACGGGACTCGAACCCGCGACCCCCGGCGTGACAGGCCGGTATTCTAACCGACTGAACTACCGCTGCGCTATACATCGAGTGGTGGGTGATGACGGGATCGAACCGCCGACCCTCTGCTTGTAAGGCAGATGCTCTCCCGGCTGAGCTAATCACCCATGTCTCTCGGTGTGGCGCGCATTCTACGTACGCCCCTGCACCCTGGCAAGCACTTTTTAAACTTTCTTCAAAAAAAACCTCAGGTCTTTCAAAGACCTAGCGTTGCCAGGCGTTTTCTTGCGCCATTAACCACTGCTGGCCCTCTGACAGGGTTGGCCTGGGAGCACTGCTCGGAGAATAATGCCCGCCTTATGCATTAATGAGAGATTGCCCCGCATGTGGTTCAAGAACCTGCTGACCTACCGCCTGACCCAGGAAGTACCGTTCGAGCCTGAAGCGCTGGAGGCCGCCCTGGCCAGCAAGCCGGCCCGCGCCTGTGCCAGCCAGGAGCTGTCCACCTATGGTTTCATCGCACCGTTCGGCAAAGGCGAAGACGCGCCCTTGGTGCATGTCAGCGGCGAGTACCTGCTGATTGCCGCACGCAAGGAAGAACGCATCCTGCCAAGCAGCGTGGTCAATGACGCCGTGAAGGAAAAGGTCGAAGAGATCGAGACCGAGCAGATGCGCAAGGTCTACAAGAAGGAACGCGACCAGATCAAGGATGAGATCATCCAGGCCTTCCTGCCGCGCGCGTTCATCCGCCGCTCGATGATTTTCGCTGCCATTGCCCCGCGTCAGGGTGTGATCCTGGTCAACTCGGCCAGCGCCAAGCGTGCCGAAGACCTGCTGTCGACCCTGCGTGAAGTGATGGGCTCGCTGCCAGTGCGCCCAGCCACGGTAAAAATCGCACCGGTTGCCACCATGACCGACTGGGTCAAGTCGCAACAGGCTGCTGAAGGCTTCTACGTGCTGGACGAGTGCGAACTGCGCGACACCGCCGAAGACGGTGGCATCGTGCGCTGCAAACGCCAGGACCTGACCGGCGAAGAAATCCAGCTGCACCTGAGCACCGGCAAGGTGGTTACCCAACTGGCCCTGGCCTGGCAGGACAAGCTGTCGTTCATCCTCGACGACAAGATGGTCATCAAGCGCCTGAAGTTCGAAGAGCTGCTGCAGGAGCAGGCCGAACAGGACGGTGGCGATGAGGCGGCCCAGCAGTTCGACGCCAGCTTCCAGCTGATGATGATGACCTTTGCCGAATTCTTGCCGGTGCTGTTCGAGGCCCTGGGTGGCGAGGAGATTCCGCAGGGGGTCTGATGCTGTTCGAAATGCCGGTGCTGGCTTGGGAGAAATCCCGGGACAATGCTGGCTTCTTCGCGGGCTTGCCCGCTCCCACAGGTACAACACAGGTTCTGAATACTGTGATGTACCTGTGGGAGCGGGCAAGCCCGCGAAGAGGCCAGTGAAATGCCTGAAGCCATAAATAGAAAAGGAATTGACCCATGCGTGCCCTCGCCGCCCTCAGCCGCTTTGTCGGCAACACCTTCGCCCTGTGGGTGCTGGTGTTCGCCCTGCTGGCTTTCCTGCAACCGCAATGGTTCATCGCCTTGAAGGTAGCCATCGTGCCGCTGCTGGGGCTGGTGATGTTCGGCATGGGCCTCACCCTCAAGCTCGACGACTTCGCCGCCCTCGCCCGCCAGCCCTGGCGGGTGATGCTGGGGGTGGTTGCGCACTTCGTGATCATGCCGGGCATGGCCTGGCTGCTGTGCCAGCTGTTCCAGCTGCCGCCGGAAATTGCCGTGGGGGTGATCCTGGTTGGCTGTTGCCCCAGTGGCACGGCCTCCAACGTGATGGTCTGGCTGTCTCGGGGCGACCTGGCCCTGGCCGTGGCAATTGCTGCCGTCACGACCCTGCTGGCGCCACTGCTGACCCCTGCCCTGATCTGGTTCCTGGCCTCGGCGTGGCTGCCGGTGTCCTTCATGGACATGTTCTGGTCTATCCTGCAACTGGTGATGCTGCCGATCGTGCTGGGCGTTATCGCCCAGCGTTTGCTCGGTGCCCGCGTGCAGGCGGCTGTGCAAGTGCTACCGCTGGTGTCGGTGGTGAGCATCGTGATGATCGTGTGCGCAGTGGTGGCGGCCAGCCAGGCAAAAATTGCCGAATCGGGGCTGCTGATCATGGCAGTGGTAGTGCTGCACAACAGCTTTGGCTACTTGCTGGGGTACCTGACCGGCAGGCTGTGCAAACTGCCACTGGCCCAGCGCAAGTCACTGGCGCTGGAGGTGGGCATGCAGAACTCGGGGCTGGGGGCGGCATTGGCAGCGGCGCATTTTTCGCCCCTGGCAGCGGTGCCCAGTGCATTGTTCAGCGTTTGGCACAATATTTCCGGGGCTCTGCTGTCGACCTGGTTCCGGCGCATGGGTGAGCCCAGGAAGCAGGCTGAAGGGGTGGAACCGGGCAGGCATCGAGGGTGACAGCCAGGCTTGCCCTGAAACCTGCAGGTGTGCACTATAGTGCTCACTGTGAGGACGGCCTCACGACGCACCGCGTGATCATTCCGGGGACGGCCCCATCATTCACCACGATGGAGAAGCACCATGTCCTGGATCATCCTGTTCTTCGCCGGCCTGTTCGAGGTCGGCTGGGCCGTAGGCCTCAAATACACCGACGGCTTCAGCAAGCCACTGCCTACCGTACTCACCGTTGCCGCCATGGCTATCAGCCTCGGCCTTCTGGGCCTGGCCATGAAGGAGTTGCCGCTGGGCACTGCCTACGCCATCTGGACCGGGGTGGGTGCCGTGGGCACGGTGATCGCCGGCATTATCCTGTTCGGCGAATCCATGGCCCTGGTACGCCTGGTTAGCGTGGCGCTGATCATCACCGGCCTGGTCGGCCTGAAGGTCAGCGCCAGCTGATCCCCTCCCCTAGCGCAAGTTGCCGCGCAAGCGCCTGACCTGCTCTCGCAAGGCTTCTGGCTGCGCCGCCTCCACCGGGATGGCGGCACCGGCCACGATGGTCACCCGCGACCATAACCGCTTGAAGAAGCCTTTGCGTGGGTCGCGGCTGAAGAAACTGCCCCACAAGCCCTGCAAGGCCAGCGGAATCACCGGCACCGGGGTTTCTTCGAGGATGCGCTTGACGCCCCCCTTGAACACATCGATTTCACCATCACCGGTCAGTTTGCCCTCCGGGAAGATGCACACCAGTTCGCCGTCGGCCAGGTACGCGGCAATGCGCGCGAAGGCCCGCTCGTACGTGGCCTGGTCTTCATTGCGCCCGGCAATCGGGATGGCCCCTGCGGTACGGAAGACAAAGTTGAGCACCGGCAGGTTGTAGATCTTGTAGTACATGACAAAGCGGATCGGCCGGCGGATCGCCCCACCCAACAGCAGCGCGTCGACGAACGAGACATGGTTGCACACCAGCAACGCCGCACCCTGGTCGGGAATGCGCTGCAGGTCACGGTGCTGCACGCGGTACATCGAATGGCTGAGCAGCCAGATCAAGAAGCGCATGGTGAACTCGGGCACGATCCTGAAAATGTAGGCGTTGACCGCGATATTGAGCAGCGACACCACCAGGAACAGCTGGGGGATGCTCAGCTTGGCCAGGCCCAGCAAGAGGATGGTGAGCAGTGCCGACACCACCATGAACAGGGCATTGAGGATGTTGTTGGCCGCGATTACCCGGGCGCGCTGATCTTCGCCGGTGCGGGCCTGAATCAAGGCATACAGCGGCACGATGTAGAAGCCGCCGAACACCCCCAGGCCCATGATCGACAGCAGGATCCACCAGGCCTGGCTCATGCCCAGCAGCGCCAGCCAGTCATGCGGCGCAGCGGCCGCTGGCACATCGCCAGAGTGCCACCACCACAGCAGCCCGAACAGGGTCAGGCCGAACGAGCCGAATGGTACCAGGCCGATTTCCACCTTGCGCCCGCTGAGCCGTTCGCACAGCAGCGAGCCCAGCGCGATGCCCACCGAGAACAGCGTCAGCACCAGCGTTACCACGGTGCCGTCACCGTGCAGCCAGTCCTTGGCGTAGGCCGGAATCTGCGTAAGGTAGATGGCGCCGACAAACCAGAACCACGAGTTGCCGACGATCGACCGCGACACTGCCGGCGGCTGGCCCAGGCCCATGCGCAGGATCACCCAGGATTGCTTGAAGATATTCCAGTCCAGCGGCATGTTCGGCGAAGCCGCGGCTGCCCGCGGGATCCAGCGGCTGGCCAGGTAGCCCAGCACCGCAGTGCCGACCACCCCCCCGGCCACCACGGTGGCGTAGCTGTCGGCCGACATCATCACCCCGGCGCCGATGGTGCCTGCCAGGATGGCAAGGAAGGTGCCGGTTTCGACCAGCCCGTTGCCACCGACCAGCTCTTCTTCACGCAGGGCCTGGGGCAGGATGGAATACTTCACCGGGCCGAACAGCGCCGAATGCGTGCCCATGCCGAACAGCGCCACCAGCATCAGCGCCAGGTGGTTGGTGATGAAGCCCAGCGCGCCGATCGCCATGATGGCGATCTCGGCCAGCTTGATGGCGCGGATCAGCGCGTCCTTGGCAAACTTTTCGCCAAACTGCCCACCCAACGCCGAAAACAGGAAAAACGGCAGAATGAACAGCAAGGCACACAGGTTGACCCAGATCGACCGGTCACCCTCGCCCAGACTGAGCTTGAACAGGATCGCCAGGATCAGCGACTGCTTGAACAGGTTGTCGTTGAAGGCACCCAGCGACTGAGTGATGAAAAACGGCAGGAAGCGCCGCTTGCCGAGCAAGGTGAATTGCGAGGAATGACTCATCGTCCTTGGTCCTGATGGCTTTTCAATTGGAGGCGCGCCGGGCGCACCAGGCCACAAATCTGCATGGGAAATGCAGCGGCTGGCAAGCGCAGGGTCAGAACCCGCCACGCTCAGCGGGTCGATCGCGCCCGGCAGGCGCTCATTCGAAACCGAACAAAGCCCGCGCGGTATCCACCAGCAGGGCCTGGCGCAGTTGGGCCGAGCAACCCAAGGCCTCGAACTGCTGCACTGCAGTGGCAAAGCTGATCGTCGACTCATGCTGGGTATGCGGCCAATCACTGCCCCACATCAAGCGCTCGGCGCCGTAGTGCGCTTCCAGCGCGCACAGTGCCGAGCGCGCGAAGGCCAGATTCTCGTCCGGCGTCCCCGCCAGCCGGTAGATCCCCGACACCTTCACCCAAACCTTGCCCTGCCCGCCCAGGGTCAACAGTTCGGCGCACCCGGGCTGGCCCAGCCCACGGCGGGCATCGGGGCGGCCGAAATGGTCGATCACGATGTTCAGGCCATAGGGCTGCAGCGCGCGGACCAGTGCCGGTATGTCCGCCACCTGCCGGTGCAGTTCCAGGTGCCAGCCTTGTTCGCCAATG
>NZ_BCBD01000235.1:0-5429 GCF_001320345.1 Pseudomonas sp. NBRC 111127
GGCAAGGAAGGCAGGTCGCACAAGGCGTTTGAGCATCCAGGATATCGCCACTGCGAAGCCCTGTTCAGGCCAGTCGAAAGCAGCGATGGTGGGGCTTGCCAAGGCAAAAGACAATGGCACCCTGCAATCATCCACCCGCTGGTCAGCTTGCACCCTCTTTATGACTATATCCTTTTATAGGCTGCTTCCTTTGGCAGGCGACTTCATCCACCATAGCCGCGCCTTGTGGGGTGCTACTGGCGCTATCGACCGAGTTTGACACCCTGACAGGCAGTTACTAATGTAATTGGATCCAACTTTAGTCATCGTTAAGGCAGGCTTTACGTGGCCGAGAAACTCAAACTGAGCAATGTGTTGGCCAGCGAGCAACTGTTGCCGCACCAGGCTCGTGGCGTGATCGTAGAACGCCTGCGCAGTGCCATTCTCGACGGTCGCTTGCCCCCTGGCACCGCCGTGCGCCAGCAAGAGCTGGCCAGCTTGTTCGGGGTGAGCCGCATGCCTGTACGTGAAGCCTTGCGCCAGCTGGAAGCGCAATCACTGCTGAAAGTGGAAATGCACAAGGGCGCCGTGGTTGCGCCCTTGATCGGCGAGGACGCGGTAGACACCTACGCGCTGCGCATACTGCTTGAGAGCGAGGCGCTACGCCAGTCCATCCCGTTGCTGGAGCCCAGCGACATCGCCCAGGCACGCGGCTACATCCAGCAGTTGGAGAATGAAACCCGCCACGCTGAAATCGGCCGGCTAAACCGTCTGTTGCACATGGCCTTGTACAGCAAGGCAAAAAACAAGAAGTTGCTACGCCTGATCGAAGACGAGCTCAACGAGGAGGAACGCTTTTTGCGCTTCCACCTCTCCTCCATGGGGCTGGGCAAGCTCACCCAGGATGATCACAACGCATTGGTCAACGCCGCCAGTGACAAGCACGTCGAAGAAGCCATTGCCGTGCTGGAGCGACACCTGAACAGCGGCGCAAGGGTGATCCGCAAATACCTGGATGGCCAACCGCGACACTAGTGTGCGTCCGCCAATGGGCCGCTGGAAAACGCACAGGTTGCAAATTATGGCGCCGCCGCCAACAATGAGACTAATTATCATTAATGTCCATTGTTGATACCTCGCCCATGCCCAGCGACGACTCCGTGCAAACGCTTTACAGTGACCACCACGGCTGGCTGCATGCCTGGCTGCGCAGCCAGCTGGGCAACGCCGCTGATGCTGCCGACCTGGCCCAGGACACCTTCGTTCGCCTGTTACAGCGCCGTGAGCAACTGCACTTGAACACACCACGTGCGTTTCTGCGCAAAGTTGCACGCGGGCTGGTGATCGATCATTGGCGTCGCGAGGAGCTACACAAGGCGTACCTCGAGGCCTTGTCCCATCTGCCAGAAGCATTGGCGCCTGCGGCTGAAACCCGCGAACTGTTGCTGGAGTTGCTGGAGCGCATCGCGCGCATGCTCGATGGCCTGAAACCCAAAGTGCGCCGGGCTTTCCTGCTCGCCCAGTGCGAGGGGCTGAAGCACCAGGCCATCGCTGACCAGATGGGTATCTCCGTGCGTACCGTGGAGCGCTACATCGCCGATGCGCTCTACCACTGCTATGTGCTGCGCTATCAGGATGAATGCTGACGCCATGGCTGCTGCACAACCCGGAACACAAGCGGTCAAGCAGGCCATTCACTGGATGTTGAGGCTGCGCGAGAACGGGCATGATGCCGCCCTGCAACAGCAATGCGTGCAGTGGCGCGCGGCCCGCCAAGAGCATGAGCAAGCCTGGCATCGGGTGATGCAGATGCACCAGGATCTCGACCTGCGCGGCATTCCCGGTGCCGGTTTGGCCTTGCAGACCCTTGAAACCAGCCAGCGTCGGCTGCACCGTCGCCAGGCGCTGAAACTGCTGGGTGGCACGGCCATGGTCGGCGCAGCGGCATGGCTGGGCCGAGACCTGGATGGGCTCAGCTACTGGGCCGCCGACTACGCCACGAGCATGGGTGAACGCCGCAGCTTCACGCTGCCAGATGGCAGCCTGATGCAACTCAATACAGACAGCGCCGTGGACCTGGCCTTCGACGAACAGCAGCGACTGGTTCGCCTGAAGCGGGGGGAAATCATGATTACCTGCGGCCAGGCAACCACGGCGCAGCGCCCTCTGCTGGTACAAAGCCGCGATGCCTTGCTTGAAGGGTTTGCCGGGCACTTCGTGGTACGCCAGGACAGCGACTGTACGCACGTCAGCGTCGGCACTGGCAGGGTAGCGATCCACCAGCCTGGTACCGGCCCGCTGCAGTGGATCGAAAGCGGCCAGAACTGGCGCCTGGACGCACAGGGTGCGCAGCGTCTGCAGCACGTGGACATGGACGCAATGGCCTGGAGCGAGGGACTGATCGTTACCCGGGACATGCGCCTGGCGGACTTCCTCGCGCAGGTCAGCCGCTATCGCCGTGGTTACCTGGGTTGCAGCGAAGCGGTTGCCGGCTTGCGCCTCTCAGGGGTCTTCCGTCTTGAAGACCCGGAGCTTTTGCTACAGCTACTCCCCCAGACGCTGCCAGTGAGGCTGCGCCAACGCACACGCTGGTGGGTACGCGTGGAAAGCCTGGCTTGATCAGGCGGCCCATGCAGGTGTGGCCGTAGGGCGGTGCCAGGTATTTTGGCGGGTTTTGAATGGCAGTCCGGCTAGGACAGTAAGCAACACCTTCCGCCCTCAACATCCCTACGGACTTGAACATGTCTAACGACACCGTGCACATGTGCACACTCAACGCGAATGGTTTTCGACCTGTCTTGCACTCAGCATTGTTACGCAATGCAGTGCGGGCAGCTGTACTTGGCACGGCCCTGGGCCTGAGTACTATTCCACTGGCCGCCATGGCGGCGGAAACAGCCCAGGTCAGCCAGCACTATTCCATACCTGCAGGCCAGCTGGACGATGTGCTCAGCCAGTTCGCCCGCCAGGCCGGCATCACACTGTCGAGCACGCCGCAGCTCACCAACGGTTTGCAGTCCAGCGGCCTCAATGGGCAATACGCCACCGAACAGGCTCTGCGCCAACTCCTCAATGGCAGTGGTTTGCGAGCTGTCAGCCAAGGGGGGCACAGCTACGTGTTGCAGGCGCAGCCGCTGGACGCAGCGTTGTCGTTACCAGACACCGACGTCCGCGGTTTCAGCCTGGGTAATGCGCTGGGTAGCACCGAGGGCTACAACGCGACCCACAGCCAAGTGGCGACCAAGACCAGCATGCCGCTTGTGGAAACATCGCAATCGGTGTCTGTGGTGACCCGCCAGCAGATCGACGACCAAGGGTCACAGACCGTCGCCCAGGCCATGCGCTATACACCCGGGGTGCTAACCAACCCCTACGGTGCCACGCACCGCTATGACTATGTGGCGATGCGCGGCTTCAACGACGGCTCGGTAGACAACATCTACGTCGACGGGCTCAAATCCATGGGCGACAACGGCACCTACAGCACCATGCAGGTGGACCCGTATTTCCTGGAGCGCATCGACATCCTCAAGGGGCCGTCCTCGGTTCTGTACGGCCGCAGCTCACCAGGTGGGCTGGTCGCGTTGACCACCAAGAAACCGCTGTTTTCCGCCTACCATCAGGTACAAGCTACGGTCGGCACCCAGGGCCAGCGCGGCATGGGCTTCGATTTCAGCGGCCCAGTGGATGAAGACCAGCGTATCGCCTATCGCCTGACGGGCCTGGCGGATGCCTCTGACACGCAGTTCGACCACAACAAGGAAGAACGCTACGCCATTGCTCCCGCGATCAGCGTGGACTTCAGCGAAGATACTTCGCTGACCTTGCAGGCCTATCTGCAGCACGACCCCAACGGCGGCTACCACGGCGGTAACCCGGCAGACGGCATGCTGCACCCGCGTAATGGCTTGCGCCTTTCCGATCACTTCTTTGAAGGCGAAACGGGTATCGACAGCTACGAACGTACGCAACAGTCGTTCAGCTATCAGTTCGAGCACCGCTTCAATGACATCTTCACCGCTCGGCAGAACTTCCGTTACCAGGATTCCGATGTGTCGATGGACCAGGTTTATTCCGCCGGTTGGGCAGATGCCGAAAGCAATATCCTGAACCGCGCCTACACCGGCGGCGACGAGCGGCTGCATTCGTACATCATCGATAACATGCTGCAGGCAGAATTCTTCACCGGCGCCGCCAAGCACACCCTGCTAATGGGCACGGACTACCAGCGACGCAAAGCTGACGTTGAATGGCGTTACGGTACCGTAAACCCGTTGGACGCCGGCAACCCGCAGTACGGTAATGGCAACCTGCAGCTGCTGGGAGAAAACCGCTATCAGCGCCGTTTGCAGCAAACGGGGGTATACCTGCAGGATCTGGTGGAGCTTGATCAGTGGCGCTTTTCCCTGGGGCTGCGTCAGGACTGGGTGAAGGTGTCCGAACAGAACCGTGACAGTGTTACCAAGGTGAATGACCAACGCTCGAAGTTCACAACGCGTGCCGGCATGCTTTACCTGTTCGAAAATGGCATTGCGCCCTATGTCAGTTACTCGGAGTCATTCAACCCGAATACCGTCTCCGATCAGGATGGCCGGCCTCTGGCACCTACCGAGGGTACGCAGTGGGAGGCGGGCATCAAGTATCAACCCAGCGGCAGCGACAATTTGTTCACCGCGTCGGTATTCCGCATCGAGCAAGAGAACCTGGCGTCGAAACAACCGAACGAAGACTTCTATCGCGCTGTAGGTCAAGTGCGCTCGCAGGGCCTGGAGCTGGAGGCACATGTGCAGCTCAGCGACAGCCTGAAGCTGCTGGGTGGCTACACCTTTACCGATATCGAGTATTCCAAGTCGATGCCGAGCCTGGTGTCGGGCAACCTGGACAACAAGGGCAACTCGCCGACTCAGGCGCCAAAGCAGATGCTCTCCCTATGGGCTGACTACAACTTCCACCAAGGGGCCCTGGATGGCCTGCGGCTGGGCGGCGGCGTTCGTTATGTGGGGTACAGCTGGGTGGATGCGGAAAACAGCATGAAGGTGCCCTCCTACACGCTGTTCGATGCTTCCGTGGGCTATGACCTGGGCAAGGTCGGCCTGACCGGTGTAGATGTGCGCCTGAACGCCAATAACCTCACCAATGAAAGCTACATCACTTCATGTGCCAGCCTGAACTACTGCTACATGGGTGAAGAGCGCAATGTGAGTGCAACAGTGAGTTATCAGTTCTAGGCAGATGGCCAGGGCTGTTTGGCACTTTCACCGCAGCCCCTGTACCTGAAAAGACAAAGCCCCTGTCTGCATTGCAGACAGGGGCTTTGGGTTTGAATCTTGACGATGACCTACTCTCACATGGGGAAACCCCACACTACCATCGGCGAAGCATCGTTTCACTGCTGAGTTCGGGATGGGATCA
Source organism: Pseudomonas sp. NBRC 111127 (assembly GCF_001320345.1). Taxonomy (NCBI): domain Bacteria; kingdom Pseudomonadati; phylum Pseudomonadota; class Gammaproteobacteria; order Pseudomonadales; family Pseudomonadaceae; genus Pseudomonas; species Pseudomonas sp. NBRC 111127. The sequence goes on from NZ_BCBD01000235.1 coordinate 5,392, forward strand.
GGTGGTTCCAATGCTCTATGGTCGTCAAGAAATTCTGT
>NZ_BCBD01000236.1:0-5425 GCF_001320345.1 Pseudomonas sp. NBRC 111127
CCTGAAGCAGGTGGCCGAATATGTGCAGCGCAGCGGTGTCGAGCCGCCCCCGGTGCGTATCTACTGCCTGGGCGGCGACGCCGTGCCGAAGCAGACCTTGGCCGAGGTGCGCGAGGTGCTGCGGCCACGCTACATCACCAATGGCTATGGGCCGACTGAAACGGTAGTCACGCCGATGCTCTGGAAGGCCTCGGCCGAAGAGCCCTGCGGCGCGGCCTACGCACCCATCGGCCGAGTCGTGGGGCAGCGCTCGCTACGGGTGCTGGACGATGACCTCAACCCATTGCCGGTCGGTTTTGCCGGGCAGCTGTTCATCGGTGGCCATGGCGTGGCTCGCGGCTATCACCAGCGGCCATCGATCACTGCCGAGCGGTTCGTGCCCGACCCGTTCGGTGAGCCCGGGGCACGTTTCTACCGTTCCGGTGACCTGGTGCGCCTGCGTCAAAGCGGAATACTGGACTACGTCGGGCGTCTGGATCACCAGGTCAAGGTGCGGGGCTTCCGCATCGAGCTGGGCGAGATCGAAGCCAGCCTGCGCCAGCAACCGGGTGTCGGCGATGCCGTGGTGATCGCTCGCGACGGTGTTTCCGGCAAGCAGTTGATCGGCTACGTGGCGGCCAGCGCCGAGGTTCGCGGCGATCAGCTCAAGGCCGCCCTGGCCGAAACGCTGCCGGCCTACATGGTGCCGTTGCAGGTGATCTGCCTGGAGCGCCTGCCGGTCTCGCCCAATGGCAAGCTCGACCGCAAGGCCCTGCCGGAGCCCACCTTCGACCTGGCCAGCCATGTGCCCCCGCGCTGCGAGGAGGAACAATGGATGGCGCAGATCTGGGCCGAGGTGCTGCAGGTGGAGCAGGTGGGGATCACCGATAACTTCTTCGAGCTGGGCGGCGATTCGATTCTCAGCCTGCAGGTGATTTCGCGGGTGCGCAACCATGCGCAACTGAAACTGGAGCTCAAGCTGCGCGACCTGATGCGTTGCCAGACCATCGCCAACCTGTTCGACCAGCAGGGCGTGTCGCGGGTCAGCGGCGAGCAGCAGGCCGTGGTGGTGGAGGGCGCCTTCCCGCTGATCCCGATCCAGGAGTGGTTCTTCACCGCGCAAACCCATGCGCCGGAACACTTCAACCAGGCCTTGATCCTGCGTGCCAACCAGCCACTGGATGCGCAGGCGCTGGAGCGCACGCTGACCCGCATGCTCGGCCAGCACGATGCCCTGCGCCTGCGTTTCACCCACGAGCAGGGGCGCTGGATCCAGCGTTACCAGCCGTTGCAGGAGTGCCTGCAGCGCCTTGGCGATGACCCGCTGCTGTGGGTGCGCGAGGTGGCCGACGAAGAAGCGCTGGAGGACCTGGCCAATGAACTGCAACGCAGCCTGGACCTGGCCCAGGGGCCACTGATGCGCGGCTTGCTGGCGACCCTGGGTAATGGCCAGGTACGCCTGCTGCTGGTGATCCACCACCTGGTGATCGACGGTGTGTCCTGGCGTGTGCTGCTGCAGGACTTGCAGGAGGCCTACCAGGCTTTGCTCGCCGACCGGGAGCCGCGGTTGCCGCAGCGCACCAGCAGCTTCGGTGAATGGGCCGCTGGCCTGGCCGGCCATGCGGTGACCCTGCGCGAACGTGAGCTCGACTACTGGGTGGCGCAACTCGACCGCCAGGACGGGCCGCTGCGCTGTGACAACCCACGTGGCGGCAACCTCATGTGCCACCGCGAAGAGGCCGCGTTCAGCCTGGATGCGCAACGGACGGCACAGTTGCTCAAGGAGGCGCCCGCAGCCTACCAGACGCAGATCAACGACCTGCTGCTGACTGCGCTGAGCCGGGCCCTGTGCCAATGGGACGACAGTGCGTCGGCGCTGGTGCTGCTGGAAGGCCATGGCCGCGAGGATCTTTTCGAGCAACTGGACCTGAGCCGTACCCTGGGCTGGTTCACCAGCATGTATCCGGTACGCCTGAGCCCGCTGGCCGACCCCGGGGCGTCGATCGTGGCGGTTCGCGAGCAGTTGGCCCAGGTGCCCGACAAGGGCATCGGCTACGGGGTGCTGCGCCACATGGACGAACCGTGGGTGCGCGCGCGCCTGGCCGAGCTGCCGCAGGCGCAGGTCACTTTCAACTACCTGGGGCAGCTCGACCAGAGCTTCGATGCCGAGCAGGCGCTGTTCCTGCCCGCGCCGGAGAGCGTCGGCGACAGCTTCTCGCAGCAGGCGAGCCTGGCCAACTGGCTCGAAGTGGTGGGCCAGGTGTTCGACGGCAAGCTGTCGTTCCGCTGCATCTACAGCAACCGACGCTTCCGCCAGGGCACCATCACGGCCTTCATGGACCAGTTCCAGGCCGAGTTGACGCTGTTGATCGAGCACTGCCTGCAGGTCCAGGCCAACTGAATTTTCCTTCTTCTGACAGGCCGGATGCGGGTGCGTCCGGCCCAGGAACCGAGTCATGCCACTGAACCCTGAAATTGCCGAATTCCTCGACCTGGTCGACGCCAGCCCTGGCGATGGCCAGTCCATGGCCTTCCACCGCTCGACCCCCGCCCAGGCGCGCGACGCCTTCGAGCAGGCCTCCGTGCGCATGCGTTGGGAAGCGCCGCAGGTCCATAGCGAGGACCTGCATTGCCAGGCTCGCGATGGCGCCACCCTGGCGCTGCGTCTTTACCGGCCCTGCGCGCCTGCCGAGCAACCACTGCCGGTGCTGCTGTACCTGCACGGTGGTGGATTCGTGGTGGGCAGCATCGCCTCGCACGATGGCGTCTGTCGCGAGTTCTGCGCGCGCACCCCCTGCGCGGTGCTGACCGTCGATTACCGACGCGCGCCCGAGCAACGCTTTCCGGTGGCGCTCAACGACTGCGCCGATGCCTTGGCGTGGCTGGCACACAAAGGGCGCGAGTGGGGGCTGGATGCCAGCCGGGTCGCCGTGGGCGGCGACAGTGTCGGCGCGACCCTGGCCAGCGTGCTGGCGATCGACGCCGCACACCTGGGTGGGCCTGTACAGCCACGGCTGCAATTGCTTTGCTATCCAGTGGCCGATGCCTCGAAGCGCTGGGAGTCGCGTACGCTGTTCGCCGAGGGCTACCTGCTGGAGAGCGCCACCCTGGAGTGGTTCTACGACCATTATGCGCGCCAGGCCGAGGACCGCTCGAACTGGCGTTTCTCGCCGCTGCTGGCCACCGGCTTGCAGGGCGTGGCGCCGGCCTACATCGGCCTGGCAGGTTTCGATCCATTGCTGGATGAAGGCCAGGCCTATGCACGTCACCTGCGCGAGCAGGGGGTAGCGGTCAGCTGCGAGGTGTTCGAGGGGTTGGTGCACGACTTTCTGCGCATGCGCTTGGTCACGGCTGAGATCGACACGGTGTATGAGAGGTTGGCGCAGGTACTGCGTGACGCCTTGAACTGATGGTTTGCAGTGGATAGGGAGGGCCGCCATGCGGCCCTTTTGCGTTGCATACGACCCAGGGCCTTGCGCCCTGGGTCGTGGTTGCGGTCAGAACTTGTACTGCACGCTGGTCATGAAGTTGCGGGGCGCGCCGTACACGCCCCAGCTGTCGACGTAGGAGAAGTACTTGCGGTCGAAGACGTTGTTGAGGTTGAGCGTTGCGCTCAGGTTCCGGGTGATGTCGTAGCGCGCCATGAGGTTGGTCACGGCATAGCTGCCCTGGGTGAAGGTGTGCAGGTCCTGGCCGGTCTTGCTCTGCCAGTTCACGCCACCGCCGATGGTCAGCTTGTTGTCCAGAATGCCGGGCAGGCGATAGGTAGTGAAGGTCTTGGCGCTGTGACGGGGGGTGTTGGTGACGATGCGGTTGTCGTCGGAGTCGGTGCTGACGCTGTATGCGTAGCCGGCGAACGCCTGCCAGCCCTCGGCCAGCTCGCCGTTGAGCTCCAGCTCCACGCCCTTGGTGGTGGTGCCCTGCTCGGCGCGGTAGATGTCCGGCGCACGCTCATAGACGGCCAGGTTGTCCTGGTCGATGCGGAACAGCGCCAGGCTGGCGTTGAGTTTTTCCTCGTTGAAGCTGCCTTTCACGCCCAGCTCGTAACCGGTGCCTTCCTGTGGGTCGAGGGCCTTGTAATTCTCATCGTGCACGCCGTAGGGCTGCGGGTTGAAGATCTTGGTGTAGCTGCCGTAGACCGACCAGGTGTCGTTGAGGTCGTAGACCACGCCGGCATAGGGCAGGAACACGCCGTGGCGGTTCTCGTCACTCTTGTTGTCGAGCGTCGGATCACTCCAGTTCTGGTAGTCGCTGGTGCGTCGCCAGTCGGTGACGCGACCGCCGAGAATCACGGCCAGGTCGTCGGTCACGTGGAAGCGACCGGTCATGTAGGCGGCGTACTGGTTTTCCTGGATGTAGGTTTTGCCGATGGTGGTGGTGTCCGGGCGCGGGCCCTGGCCTTTCCAGTCCCAGACATTGTCGATGGTGCCGTCATAGCCGGTCCAGGGACCGAACCAGCCACCGTGATCCGGGGTGTTTTCGGTGTAGCGGGACAGGGTGACCCCGGTGATCAGTTCATGCTCGCGACCGAACAGGGTGAACGGGCCGGTCAGGTAGGCGTCGAGGTTGTTCTGGCGAGGCTTGCCCGACCAGCGGTTGGGGTACATGTAGGCGCCCGAGCCGTCCACCGGACTGATCTCGCCGTTCATGTAGTTGATCAGCTCGTCGAAGTCCATGACGCTGTGGCTGAGCTCGACCTTGCCGCTCCAGCCGTTGTCGAACTGATGCTCGAGGGAGGTGAAGACATTGGTCTGTTTGCGGTCGTTGTACGACCAGGTTGGCGAACTGTTCTTCGAGCGGCTGAAGTCGGTCTTGCTGCCGTCGGCGTAGCGGACCTGGAAGCCGGTACGCAGCGGGTCGTCGACCTGGGTATTGAGGTAACTGAAACCGACGGTCAGCATGGTTGCATCGCTGAGGTCGAACTCGGAGATACCGTAGATCAGCTGCGTATCCTGCTCGAGGCGGTCGACGAAGGAGTTCTGGGTCTTGTAGTCGACCACCAGACGCCCGCGGACGTTGCCGCTGTCGGTCAGTGGGCCGGAAACGTCGAATCCGGTGCCGTAACGGTCCCAGCTGCCAGCTTCGGCGGTCACGCTGCCCTGGAAGGTCGCGGTCGGGCGCTTGCGGATCATGTTGATGGTCGCCGACGGGGTGCCGGTGCCACTGATCAGGCCGGTGGCGCCGCGCACGATTTCGACACGGTCGTACATCGCCGTGCTCTGGGTGGTGTTGTCCAGGCGCGGGGAGGTGGGAACACCGTCGATCTCGAAGTTGTTGATCTGGAAGCCGCGCGACCAGTAGGTGTCGTTCTCGGCGCCGATGCCGGTGCGCAGCACGGTGATGCCCGGGGTGGCCTCGAGCACTTCGGTCAGGTTGGTCAGCTTCTGGTCGTCCAGGCGCTGGCGGGTGACCACGGTGACCGATTGCGGCGTTTCCTTCTGGGTCA
>NZ_BCBD01000237.1:0-5264 GCF_001320345.1 Pseudomonas sp. NBRC 111127
GCCCGCGAACAGGCCGGCCCAGGCTAGCCCTTGGCCCGGCGGGCCTTGAAGAAGTCGCTGAGGATCTGCCCACACTCCTGCGCCAGCACCCCGCCCTCTACCATCACCCGGTGGTTGAGAAAGCCCTGGCCGAAGAACTGCCCCTGGCTTTGCACGATCCCCGCCTTGGGCTCCAGCGCGCCAAACACCACCCGCATCACCCGTGAATGTACGATCAGGCCTGCACACATGCTGCACGGTTCCAGCGTGACGTACAGGGTGCTGCCTGGCAGGCGGTAGTTGCTGGCCGCCTTGGCCGCCGCCCGAATCGCCACCATCTCGGCATGGGCACTGGGGTCGCTGTCGATGATCGGCCGGTTGAAACCCTGGCCAATCACCTGGCCATGCTGCACCAGCACGGCCCCCACCGGTACCTCGCCCAGCGCTGCACCCTCGGCTGCCAGGGACAACGCCAGGCGCATGAATTCCTGATCGCGGCTGCGATCGATGATCTGCGGGCGCATCACACCACCGCGATAGCGGCCATCAGGCCGGTTTCCATGTGGTCGATGACGTGGCAGTGGAACATCCAGGTGCCCGGGTTATCCGCCACCAGGGCCACCTGCGCGCGCTCGTTCTTGCCCAGCAGGTAGGTGTCGGTGAACCACGGTTCCTTGATGTCGTGCCGGTTGGAGGCGATCACCTTGAAACTCATGCCATGCAGGTGGATCGGGTGCTGGTACTGGGTCATGTTCTTCAACTCGAAGATGTAGCTCTTGCCTTTTTGCAGCGTGGCGATGGGGCGGTCGGCGCAGGTCTTGTCGGTGATGTCCCAGGCTTGGCCGTTGATTTGCCAAAGGCTCGGTGGCTTGTCCTGGTCGGAAGTGACCGAAACCTTGGCCGCCCATTCGAAATTGAAGTTGAGCTTTTCGGCATTCTCCAGGTCCGGTTCGGCTATCGGGTTGGCCGGCAGCGCTGGCGGCCAGTCCCCCGGGGCATCGGTACTGGCCACCGAGCGCAGGGTGCCCAAGCGCACGAAGCCATCGCGCAGGGAAATTTCCTCCCCCGCCTGGGGAATGCGGATAGCCAGGCAGATGCGCATGCCAGGGCCGAGCCAGTACTCGTCCTCCAGGGGGCGAGGGGTCACCGGGTTACCATCGAGCGCGTAGATCCGGGCCTCGCAGTTGCCCTTGAGGTTCACCCGGTAAGTCCAGGTGTTGTCCAGGTTCAGCAGTCGCACGCGCACCACCTGCCCGGCCGGCAGTTCGGTGACCGCGTCGGCCTGGCCATTGATGGTGATCAGGCGCCCGGCGGTGCCGTTGCGCGCGGCCTCGCGCGGGATACTGAACGGCAGCCAGCCACCCTCCTCGTCCACGTGCCAGTTCTTCAGGCTGAGTGTGCGCTCATGCCGGAAGCCGGTGGGCTCGCGCTCCTCGACGATCAGCGGGCCGACCAGGCCACGGCCCAGCTCTTCGGAACTGCTGACATGAGGGTGATACCAATAGCTGCCCGCATCCGGTACGCGGAACTTGTAGTCGAAGTACTCGCCTGGCTTGACCGGCAGTTGCGACACATAAGGCACGCCGTCCATTTCCAGCGGCAGGCGGATACCGTGCCAGTGGATGGTGGTTTCCACCGGCAGGTGGTTGATGAAGCGCACCCGCAGCCAAGTGCCTTGGCGCACACGCAATTCGGTGCCCGGTGCTGACGGCCCGAACGCCCAGGCCTCGGTCTTGAAGCCCGGCACCAGCTCGACGTCAAGCGGCGCGGCGATCAGCTCGTAGTCATGGCCGGCGTTGTCGTCCTCGACCTTGCCCAGCCAGTAACGCGCCGCGCCACCGGCGCCCAGGCCAACCACAACCAGGCCGGTCAGGCCCTTGAGCATTTGTCGACGGGTGAAGGACATCGGTGCGGGTACCTCGTGTTCGGTGCGATCAAGCTGCCAGCCTCGGCTGACGATGAAGGGCGAATACGATACACCTGCAAATGGGAAATATTAAGTGAAGTCTCTAGAGACCCTGGCGTTCCGCTTCCACGGCGCCGCCACACAACTGATTGAACCACTGCCGGTCATGGTCGCCAGGTTGGCGCATGGCAGCCTGCAGCAGTGCACCGTCCAGCCTGACGCGAAGGTTGTCGAGGCGCGCAGCCAGTGGCGGATGGGAGTCGAATGGATGGGGCATGGTCAGGCCCAGCACGTCTTCATCCAGGCGCAACGGCACGCGCTGCAAATGCCGGGGCAGCGCTGCCAGCAGGCCTTGGCCGCCGTACTCGTGCAGCAAGGCATCGACCACGCCGCCCAGGGCGATCGCCCGCAACAACGCCTGCATGAACAGCTCCGGTCCGGCCACTTCGGCACCGGCCCGGTCAGCCAGCAATTCCTGCTCACGCCCCCAGTGATGGACCGCGACCTGAAAATGGTGCAGGAACTGGCCAGCTGCCCATACCACCGGGCGAGCGACCCAGGCGGCGCCGCGCTCAGCGTCGACCAGGGTAGAGAACTGGGCGCACATCAAGCTGAAGCGTGCGTTGGTCGCACTGCCCTGCTCCGTGTCGCGGCTGCGAAAATGGCCAAGCTCATGGCCAATGATTGCGGCGGCTTCCCGCTGGCTCAAGGCGCCGAGACACGGTAACGACAGGTACAAGGTTCGGCCATCGAGTACCGACTGACAGGGCTGCAGCACGACTGGAACGCTGGTGACGAAAAAGCTTTGGTCGATGCCGACCACGATATTGTCCGGTACTGGCGCACGCAACTGCGTGGCCAGGCGCTCAACCCATTGCCAGAGCGCCGGAGCCCCCTGCCGGTGAAGCTGTCGACCGAGAAAGCTCGCCTTCGACGCCCCGATGCGCGGCCATTGCTGGCGCATTCGCCAGGCGGTACGCAGGCACACGAGCAGTAATGACGCTAGCGGCAGCACCACGATCAGCACGGTAACCCCGCCCTGTGCCGCATGGCTGAAGCCAGCGCTGACTTCATACAGCAGCAGAAGGCCCAACGAGCCAGCCAGCAGCCCCATGTAGACGCTTAGCCAACGCCCCAGCACCCGCCAGCTGGCGGTCATGCGCTGGTGCAGGTAATGCGCCGAGCGCAAGGCCCGCCAAGCGTCGTACCTGAGCCTGAGCCAAGCGCCGATGCCAGCGACCAGCGCGCCCCATGCCAGCCAGCCGCCGACACCGGCCAGCGTTCTACGCACGCTAAGCCAGTGGCGGTCGGTATCGAGCTCATCCAACTGCCGTTGCAGCACTTCACGCGTGTCCAGGCGCCCTGCCAGTTCCTTGCGCGCCGCCCAAGGCAGTGTGCGCAACAAGTCCTCGCTGGGCGTTGCCAGCCACTGCCGGATGATCCCCGCCTGCTCTTGCGCCGTCTCGGCCCGCCATTGCTGCACGCCGCCCCAGCCGACCAGCAGCAACGGCAACAGCAGCATGACCAGGCCCCAACCCAGGCGCCTCATTGCAGCGCCCCGCTATACATCTACCTGCATCAACTCCAGTTGCCGTTGGGCATGGGCCGCATTGCGGTAGGCCGCCAACAGCTCGAGCACTTCGTCGTTCCCCAGTTTGCGACCCTTCAAGGCCAGGCCGGCAGACATGATGCGAATCTGCGGTCGCGGCTTTTTCAGGGCCATCGCCTGGTTTCCGAAAAACTGCAGCTTGACCACGCGATGCTTAGGCAGCGCAGCTTCGCTGCTCATCTCAAGCGTCTGCACCATGACCAGGCCTTCGTCCTTTACCGCGATGTCCTCGACTTCAGCCATGTCGACAGGGGCGTCCAGGGTATCGACGAACAGCTGTCGGCGAGTCAGGCGCATGAACACCTTGGTGCCCGCGTTGCGGTGCTGCCAGGTCACCGCGGCCGCCATGCACACCACGAACAGCACCAGTGCGACCGCGCCCAGGCGTTGCGGGTTGAACGTGGTGACCAGCAGAATCAGGGCGCCCACCAGCAGTATCGGCCCCCAGACCTTGTAACGCCGGGAGTTGGTAAATTCGCTTTGCTCCGGGACGCGCTCGATTACCTGTTTGAGTTCGGCAACCACCCGCTCGCGCTGGGCGGCACGGGCTTGCTCATAGTCTTCGCCAAGCGCGCCGGAAAGGTCGGCCAGCGGATCGTCGGGTTTAGCCATGATCAGATGTGCTCCCCGTTCACTGCTGCTTGGCCAGATAGTCGGTCAGAAAAGCCTGCGCATCACCTTGGCGCGACAGCCCCTCGGAGTAGCCAACCGGCAACGGTTGCGGCTCACCCGGCAGGTAGAGCTCGCCGCCCCAGCCGCCCTGCACGATCAACACGACAAACTTGTTGCCATCGACCGTCGTCCAGTAGCGGGTGTCCTTGGCGGTTTTCTCGACCTGCATTTTCTGAATGCGCATGTTCCAGTCGTGATCGACGCCTTCGACCTGGACCAGCGCCTCATTGGCGGCCCGCTCGCCAATGCGCAGCGTCCATACCTTGACGCCCTCGGTGCCCATATAGGCCTTGACCTGTTCGGCTACTGCAGGCCGTTGTTCGGCGTGTGCCTGGCCTAGCCAAAGCGTGAGCGATGCCACCAGCAAGGCAGCCCATTTTCGATAAGCGAACATTTTTTCCACCATGATGCGAAACGATCGATCATTGAAGACAGCTACGCCGGCACTGCCAACCCCTGTGGCCGGTTCGCACAAAAGATGGGCCGCCGCGCACAATGGCTGTTGCCAAAAATGTGCGCGCGTTACCATTTACGCTCATGCCGCCGCCAACCAAGGACGTAGCGCCCATGCGATCGACCAGCCCCTACCTGGACACCTCCTTTTCCTTCGACAGCCCCGGCTCGCTCGCCGACGCCGGCGTGCTGGACAGCGGCAAGGCGCAGATCATGGGGCGTGCAACCGGGCATTATCGGGCGCAGACCGTGCACGCGGGGCTGCAGTACTTCGATTGCAACCTGCAGTTTCCCGAACCGTTGCAAATCGACAAACTGCTGCCGCAAAGCCTGTGCGTCGTCCACGTGTTCGACGGTGCCTGGCAGCACAAGGTCGACGGCACGCTCAACCATTACGCCCCCGGCCACTTGCACCTGCTGGGCCTGGGCGAAAGCCTGGAAGCGCAGGACCAGTTGCCTGCAGACAGCCATGCGCGCATGGCTGGCGTGCGCATTGCCGGCGACTACCTGCATGAGCTGGCGCGGGACGATGCGCAATTGCTACCCCTGCTGGCCTTGACCGCAGACGGCATGCGCTTCGATCAACTCCCCCAATGCCCCGCCGTCAGCCGCTTGCTGCAGCAGCTGTACCTGTCACCCTATACC
>NZ_BCBD01000238.1:0-5189 GCF_001320345.1 Pseudomonas sp. NBRC 111127
TCTGTGGGCCAAAAATAATCCCCGGCACCATCACTGTGGGAGCGGGCGTGCCCGCGAACACGGGCGAAGCCCGTGCCAGCCAGCTTTCATGAAATGTACGTCATGTATGCCTGAAGCGTTATAGGGCAGTGCTACGCTCGCGGAAATACTCAGCACGGACATTCACCATGGACATGAACTGGCACCAGGCCTTGCAAGAGAGCCTGAGTTGGCTGGCAATCGCCTCGTTCATCACCTTTGTCGGCTTCACATCCGCCGCTATTCTGGCCGTACGCTATACCCGCTGGGGCAGCCAGTTCTGGCAACTTGCGGGGCCTTATTTCAGTTACAAACGCAGTTGGCGGTCACTGCTGGTGTTTGCGTTGCTGCTGGTGCTGACGTTGTTTTCCGTACGCCTCAATGTGCTGTTCTCGTTCTGGTACAACGGGTTTTACAGCGCTTTGCAGGGGCTGGACCAAGGGGCATTCTGGTACCTGCTCGGGGTCTTCGCCGTGCTGGCCAGCATCCATGTGCTGCGCTCGCTGTGCTCTTTCTATGTGAACCAGGCCTTCAGCATCACCTGGCGGGTATGGTTGACCGAGCGCCTGACCGGTGACTGGATGCACGGTGATGCTTACTACCGTGGTCAATTTCTTGCCGAACCGGTCGACAACCCCGACCAGCGTATCGAGCTGGACGTAAACGCCTTCGTCAGCAACTCTCTGTCCTTGGCCTTGGGGGCAGTCAGTGCGCTGGTGTCCCTGGTGGCGTTCACCGGGATCCTCTGGGGGTTGTCAGCGCCGTTGGCCGTGGCCGGTGTTGAAATTCCCAGGGCGATGGTGTTTGCCGTGTACCTGTATGTGATCGTCGCCACCTGGATCGCCTTCCGCCTGGGCCAGCCTTTGATTCGCCTGAACTTCCTCAACGAAAAGCTCACCGCCAACTTCCGCTATGCGCTGATGCGCCTGCGTGAGAATGCCGAGAATGTCGCTTTCTACCAAGGTGCCGAGGTTGAGCGGGGCACCTTGCTGGGGCGCTTCGCGGCACTGATCGTGAATGCCTGGGCGCTGGTATTCCGAAACCTCAAGTTCAGTGGTTTCAACCTGGGGGTCAGCCAGGTGGCAGTCGTGTTCCCGTTCATTCTGCAGGCACCGCGCTTCTTCAGCGGGGCAATCAAGCTGGGTGACGTCATGCAAACGTCTCAGGCATTTGGGCAGGTGCAGGATGCACTGTCGTTCTTTCGTGAATCGTACGATACATTCGCGCAGTACCGGGCTACGCTGGACCGTCTGACCGGTTTTCTCGATGCCAACGCGCAGGCAAGGGCATTGCCGCGGGTACTCACCGCGGAGCAGGCCCATGCGCTGCAGATTGCCGACCTGAAAGTGCTGCGCCCGGATGGACACGCCCTGATCACTGATCTGAACCTGAGTCTGCAAGCTGGCCAGGCGCTGTTGATCAAGGGGCCTTCAGGCAGCGGCAAGACCACCCTGCTACGCGCCCTGGCTGGCCTGTGGCCCTATGCCGAAGGGGAGGTGCGGCGCCCACTGGGCCATCAGGCGCTGTTCTTGTCGCAGCGTCCCTATTTGCCTTTGGGGGACCTGCGCACGGTCATTGCCTACCCGGCGGTGGGGCAGCCCGAGGATCAGGCGCGTATGCAGCAGGTACTGCACCAGGTCAATCTTGGGCACCTGGCCGAGCGCCTGGAGGTCAGCTGCGATTGGTCGCATATTCTGTCGGTGGGCGAGCAGCAGCGCCTGGCTTTTGCCCGGGTTCTGTTCAACCGGCCGCAGGTGGTGTTTCTTGATGAGTCCACCTCAGCGATGGATGAGGGGCTCGAGCATGCCCTGTATGCGCTGCTGCGCTCGGAAATGCCTGGGGCACTGTTGCTCAGTGTCGGGCACCGCAGCACCCTGGCAGGTTTTCATACTCACCGGCTGGAGGTGGATGGGCGTGGCGGTTGGTCATTGGTGGCGCAGGCGCCTGCGCTGGCATAGTGTTCAGCATGCCTGCCTCGCAGCATGCCAAGCACTGTGCACCAGTCCGCCACCCGAGGCACTTGATGAAAGCTACCCGTTTGACCCTTATTTGCCATGCCCTGACTCAGGCCCAGAAGACCGGGCGCCTGCACTGCGCTGATGACGGCATCCTGCCGCTTTCGCAACCGCCGGCGCCTCTCCTGCCAGCGGTGCAACTGCTGACGGCGCCAGAGCGGCGCGCCTGCGAAACAGCGGCGTGGTTGTCGAGCACGGTGCATGTCGAGCCCGCCTTGGCCGATTGCGACCTCGGGCATTGGCAGGGCATGGCGCTGAAGCAGTTGCAGGCCGAGCAGCCGGAAGCGTTGGCCGATTGGTTGCAGGAGCCAGCCAGTAACGTGCATGGCGGGGAGTCGTTCGCTGCGCTGTGCCAGCGGATGGCCGCCTGGCTGGCGGCTTTCGACAGGCCGGGTGAATGGCTGGCGGTAACCCATCCGCAGGTCATGCGTGCCGTGCTGGTGCAGGTACTGGGCTGCCCGATGAGTGCCGGGCAGCGTATCGATGTGTTGCCGCTGTCACGCCTGGAACTGAGCCATACCGGGCAGTGGCGGCTGCGCCTGGGTGAGGTTCAGAACGCCAGCTTGTAGCCGATCAACAACAGCATGGCGGCCAGGCACGGACGCAGCACGCGGTCGGAGATCCGCCCGGTGAGGTGGCTGCCCAGGTAGATGCCCGGCAGAGAACCCAGCAGCAGGTAGCCCAGTAGCGACCAGTCCATATTGCCCATGCCGGCATGGCCAAGGCCTGCCACCAGCGTTAGCGGCACGGCATGGGCGATTTCCGTACCGACCAGGCGACGGGTGACCAGAAACGGGTACAGCAGGAATAACGCCACGGTACCCAGGGCGCCCGCGCCGATGGAGGTCAGTGTAACCATCACCCCCAGCACCACGCCGGTCAGCACGGTGAGGGTGTTCAGGGTACCTGCGCTGAGGTGGTAGTGATCGCCGGCATGGTGGCTGGCGAAAGCCTGCAGCCGCGATTTGAACAAAATGGCCAGCGCGGTGAGGATCAACACTACCGCCAGGCCTTGCTTGATGATGGCATTGAGCGCCGATGTGTCGGTATGCAGGGTGCTCAGGAACCACAGGGTCAATGCGGCCGCAGGCACGCTGCCGAGGCTGAGCAGGCCGGTGATCTTCCAGTCGATGTTCTTGTTGCGTGCATGCACCCAGACGCCACTGGCCTTGGTGATGGCGGCATAGAGCAGATCGGTGCCGACGGCCGTCGCCGGGTTGATACCGAACCACAACAGGATCGGGGTCATCAGCGAACCGCCACCGACGCCGGTCATACCGACGATGAAACCCACGACCAGTCCCGCAATGGTGAAACCAAAAGAACCTACATCCATACGCTACTCGACCGCCCAACATTGCCCGTTATCGGATGCAGCCAGCATATAGATTTTTTTATAGCCAAATAGACTTGTTCGTTATTAGGTTATAACCGCGTAGAGATGGGGGCGCTGGGCGCCCCCGGGTTCTCAGATCCGGAAACTCCCCACCAATTGCTTCAACCGGCCGGCCTGCTGCGCCAGTTGATCGCAGTGGCGCAGGGTTTCGTTAAGGTTCTCTACCCCTTGCTGGTTCAGCGCATTGATTTGGGTAATGTCCAGGTTGAGGCTTTCGACCACGGCGGTCTGCTCTTCGGTAGCGGTGGCCACCGACTGGTTCATGCCGTCGATCTCGCCAATACGCTGGGTGACGCTGGCCAGGCGCTCACCGGCCTGGTTAGCCACTTGCACGGTCTGCTCGCTGGACACCTGGCTGGTGTTCATGGTGTGCACCGCTTCGCGTGAACCGACTTGCAGGCTGGTGATCATGCGGTGGATTTCTTCTGCCGACTCCTGGGTCCGGTGGGCCAGGTTGCGCACCTCGTCGGCTACCACGGCAAAGCCTCTACCCGCTTCGCCCGCGCGTGCTGCCTCGATCGCAGCGTTCAGCGCCAGCAAGTTGGTCTGCTGCGAGATGCCTTTGATCACGTCCAGGATCTTGCCGATTTCATCAGTGCTGGCATTGAGCGTTTCAATCTGTGCGCACGATTCGCTGATGCGCTGCGACAGCGCTGTCATGGCGTTGATCGCTTCTTCCACCACTTCCCGGCCACCGTGGGCCTGTTCGCTGGCACCACTGGCATGCTGCGAGGCATCTGCGGCGTTGCGCGCGATTTCCTGGGTCGCGGCGCCCAGCTCGTTGATGGCTGCGGCCACGCTGTTGGTGCGCATGCTCTGCTCTTCGGAGCCACTGATCGACGCATTCGACGCGCTGACCACTTTCTCCGACAGGTCATGCACCAGGCGGGTGGCCGACGACACTTCGCTGATCGAGGCGTGAATGCGTTCGACAAAGCGGTTGAACGACGTTGCCAGTTCGCCGAATTCGTCCTGGTTCTGCACCACCAGACGGCGGGTCAGGTCGCCTTCACCCTCGGCGATATCGCGCATGGCGCGGCCCATGGTGGTCAGCGGGCGCATCAGTAGTGGAATCAGCAGGCCCAGCAGGCCGGCAATGGCCGCCACGGCAATCAGCATGGCGATGATGGCCGATGTGCGGAACTGGCTGAGTGCGGCGTAGGCCTTGTCCTTGTCGATCGACAAGCCGATGTACCACTGGGCCGAAGGCAGCCCGGCGACCGGCGCGAACGAAATGATCCGGTCCTGGCCGTTCAGGGTGACATCCTGCATGCCGGCAGCGACGCGTAGGTCGCTGCCGGGGTAGATGTCCTTCAGGTTTTTCATGACCTGGTCTTTGTTCGGGCTGACGATCACCTGGCCATTGGCATCGGCGAGGAAGGCGTGGCCGAGGCCACCGAAATCGACCGAGTTGATGATCTCCACCAGGGTATCGAGGGTCAGGTCACCGCCAACCACACCGATCATTTCCCCCGTGGCCTTGCTTTTCACCGGGGTGGCGATAGTGACCATCAGGCCGCCGACCGCACCCTGGTACGGTGGCGTCAGCACCGTTTGTCCGGCATTGGCCGCCGCTGCATACCATGGCCGTTGCCGTGGGTCGTAGCCGGCAGGCATCTGGGCGTCCGGGCGCTGGGTGAACACCCCATTGGCCTGACCGAGGTAGGTGAACAGGAAGTTGCGCGTGTAGGAGGGTTGCTCGATCAACCCGGCCAGGGTCTCGCCGGCACCCTGCTGGCCGATATCCTGGGCCAGGTTTT
>NZ_BCBD01000239.1:0-5139 GCF_001320345.1 Pseudomonas sp. NBRC 111127
TAAAGCCCTTGAAACGGATGAGGGCGCGGTTGAGACAACAGAGATCGCCAATGTTCTGAGCGCGACCCGTTTATTTGCCTATAAAAACCGCCATTGGTCGGTTCGCTTCAGCCAGACGATGCTCAAGCGCCTGCTTCAATGCGGTTTTCGCCTGCCGCTCACCATGCACTAAAACAACTTTTGCGGGAGGCGATGGAATACCCTCAATAAAACTTATCAAACCTTCCCTGTCTGCGTGGCCCGAGTAGCCACCAACCGTTAGCACCTTCGCTCTGATCTCATGCGTCTTGCCGCTCAGCTCGATCTGCAAGAAGCCTTCCGCGCCTTCACTGGCCTGTATCACCGCCCCTGGCGTCCCCTTGGCCTGGTGGCCGACAAAAATTATTTCATGCCGAGGGTCGCCGAGCATGGCCTCCAGGTAATTGACGATTCGACCACTTGAACACATGCCATTACCTGCAATCACGATCGCCGGGCGCCCGGTACTCTTGAGGTAATTGACCACCTGTTGGTGGCGGGCATGGGTGTCCACACTGATCAGCTGACTGAAACCGAGCGGGTCGCGCCCTTCAGCCAGGCGAGCTCTGGCTTCAGCGTTCCAGTACTCGTGCAGCTCGCTGTAAACGCGGGTAATACGCTGGGCCAAGGGTGAGTCGAGGATGATGGGCAACTGCGACCAGTTGACGGGATCTTCGTCACCCGGTTCGCCGTGGGCTCCGGTCAATGCCTTGCGGTGCAGAATATCCTCTATTTCGTACAGCAGCTCTTGTGTACGCCCCAGGCTGAAGGCCGGAATCAGAATGGTGCCTTTGTCGGCCAAGGCGCGATCAATTGCCGCCTCCAGTTGCTGCTGCCGACCGCCCTTGACCGGGTGCAGGCGGTCACCGTAGGTACTCTCCAGCACCAGCACATCTGCCCGCTCCGGGGGCCGAAGCGGGCGCAGCAATGGGTTGGCACCATTGCCCAGGTCGCCTGAAAACACGTAACGGGTGTTGATACTTCCATGCAACAGGTCGCACTCGACATATGCCGACCCAAGCAGGTGCCCTGCACGCTGCAAGCGGATACGACACTGCAAACCCGGCTCCATCACCACTTCATGCCACTGCTCGAAGGGCAAAGGCACAATCAGGCTTGTGACCCGTTCAAGGTACCGCGCCACCTGAGCAGGCTCGCGGTTGATGCCCACCCTGTAGGCGTCCTCCAGTACCAGCGGCAATAGCCGCGCCGATGGCTCGCTGCAAATTATGGGGCCGCGGTAACCTGCAGCCAGCAGCGCGGGTATGCGCCCGACATGGTCCAGGTGTACGTGGGTGACGATTAACGCGCGAATGCCCTGAATATCGAAGTTGAGCGGCGCGGATTCTGCACCAGGCGGCGCATCGGTGCCCTGTTCCAACCCACAGTCCACCAGCAAACTGCTACACGAGGCCAAGTGCAACTGGTGGCAGGAACCAGTCACACCCCGGGTGCCACCGTGATGGAAAAGGCAGGGAAACTCCATGCTACGCACACTCAACTTGGCCATAAATGAAGTGGGTTATTACTTCATGGCGGCCAGCCTGTGCATAGGCGGACTATTCCTAGGAAGGCGTAGGAAATTTCCTTAGTTACCGCTCAATGCCGCTTGCCGGGCAGAGGCCTTGATCTTGCGCTTGCTGCGTTGAACGCCGTATGCGCCCAGTAGCGGGCCTATAGCCAGGCCGATGACCAGCGCTGCCAGCACCAAGACAGCCACGGGCAGTTCCGGCGCAGCCCAGCCGAACAGCACCAGCGCAACGGGCTGCTGGTTCTCCAGCACGAAGAACAACACCACCGCCGCCAACAGCAGCACGAAAATAGCCGCCAGGGCGCGCTTCAGGTTACGCATCAGATTGCTCCTTGAGTGCTCAGGCTTCGGCCTCGTCTTCTTCGTTGACCCGGTCGCGCAACTCTTTGCCGGGCTTGAAGTGCGGTACGAACTTGCCTTCGAGGCTGACCGACTGGCCAGTCTTGGGGTTACGCCCCACGCGTGGGGCGCGATAGTGCAGCGAGAAGCTGCCAAAACCGCGGATCTCAATGCGGTCGCCGGTAGCCAGGCATTGTGACATCTGTTCAAGCATGGTCTTGATGGCCAACTCCACGTCCTTGGACGAGAGCAGCCCTTGATGGGTGACAATACGTTCGATCAGCTCCGACTTCGTCATATTTTTCCCTTCGTTATCAAGCAGCTAGATCATTGCTTAAGCAGGTTGTAGCACGCTGGGAAGGATTTGAACAGGGTGCATCTTGACTTAATAAAAAATTTCAAGATTGAAGTAATTCAGGAATGGTCTACCGCGCGAACGCCGGTGTGCGTGGTTGGGAGCAGGCACAAAAAAAGGGCGACCCGAGGGTCGCCCTTTTTACCGATCAAACAGAACTCAGTTCTGCTTGGCCATCGCTTCGCGCAGCAGCGCAGCCATGGTGGTGTCGGCAGCAGCTTCCGGAGCGTTTTTCAGGCTCTGGATAGCTTCACGCTCTTCAGCGTCGTCTTTCGACTTGATCGACAGGCTGATAACGCGGGACTTGCGGTCAACGCTGATGATCTTGGCTTCGATCTCTTCGCCTTCCTTCAGAACGTTGCGCGCGTCTTCAACGCGGTCACGGCTGATTTCGGAAGCTTTCAGAGTGGCTTCGATGTCGTCGGCCAGGGTGACGATGGCGCCTTTGGCGTCAACTTCTTTCACGATGCCCTTGACGATAGCGCCCTTGTCGTTGACAGCAACGAAGTTGGAGAACGGATCGTCTTCCAGCTGCTTGATGCCCAGGGAGATGCGCTCGCGCTCTGGGTCAACCGACAGGATGACGGTTTCCAGCTCGTCGCCCTTCTTGAAACGACGTACGGCTTCTTCGCCGGTTTCGTTCCAGGAGATGTCGGACAGGTGAACCAGGCCGTCGATGCCGCCGTCCAGACCGATGAAGATACCGAAGTCGGTGATCGACTTGATGGTACCGGTGATCTTGTCACCCTTGTTGAACTGGCCGGAGAAGTCTTCCCATGGGTTGGACTTGCACTGCTTGATGCCCAGGGAGATACGACGACGCTCTTCGTCGATGTCCAGAACCATGACTTCCACTTCGTCGCCAACCTGAACGACTTTCGACGGGTGGATGTTCTTGTTGGTCCAGTCCATTTCGGAAACGTGTACCAGACCTTCAACGCCTTCTTCCAGCTCAGCGAAGCAGCCGTAGTCGGTCAGGTTGGTTACGCGAGCCTGTACGCGAGTACCTTCTGGGTAACGGGCAGTGATAGCTACCCACGGATCTTCACCCATTTGCTTCAGACCCAGCGAAACGCGGTTGCGCTCGCGGTCGAACTTCAGAACGCGTACGTCGACTTCGTCGCCAACGTTAACGATTTCCGATGGGTGCTTGATGCGCTTCCAGGCCATGTCGGTGATGTGCAGCAGGCCGTCGATACCGCCCAGGTCCACGAATGCGCCGTAGTCGGTGAGGTTCTTGACGATACCTTTGACTTGCTGGCCTTCCTGCAGGGTTTCCAGCAGGGCTTCGCGCTCGGCGGAGTTCTCGGCTTCCAGCACGCTGCGACGGGAAACGACAACGTTGTTGCGCTTCTGGTCCAGCTTGATGACCTTGAATTCCAGCTCTTTGCCTTCCAGGTGGGTGGTGTCGCGCACTGGGCGGACATCAACCAGGGAGCCCGGCAGGAACGCACGGATGCCGTTAACGTCGACAGTGAAGCCGCCCTTAACCTTACCGTTGATAACGCCCTTGACCACTTCTTCGGCGGCGAAAGCTGCTTCCAGAACAATCCAGCACTCGGCGCGCTTGGCTTTTTCACGGGACAGTTTGGTTTCGCCAAAGCCGTCTTCGACCGCGTCCAGCGCAACGTGGACTTCGTCACCGACCTTGATGGTCAGTTCGCCAGCTTCGTTGTAGAACTGCTCGAGCGGGATGACACCCTCGGACTTCAGGCCAGCGTGTACGGTAACCCAGTCGCCGTCGATGTCGACAACGATACCGGTGATGATGGCACCCGGCTGAAGATTGAGGGTTTTCAGGCTTTCTTCAAAGAGTTCTGCAAAGCTTTCGCTCATTTTAATTCCTGTAGATTCGGGCGAAACAAACGCCCCTCGCCACATTCCAGACAATGTGGGTCTGTTTTAAGTAAAGGAACGCCGGCAAGACGTTGACTGGTGAACCTGCCTGCTTTCCTGGTGATCAGAGAAGGTCGCGCTGGGCGATCTCGCTCCTGATACGTTGCAACACCTGCTCGATGGACAACTCGGTGGAATCCAGCTGAATGGCGTCTGCCGCTGGTTTCAGCGGGGCCACTGCACGCTGAGTGTCGCGTTCATCACGCGCCCGAATCTCATCCAGCAGACTCGACAGACTAACATCTTCACCCTTGCCCTTCAACTGCAGGTAGCGGCGGCGCGCCCTTTCCTCGGCACTGGCGGTCAGAAACACCTTCAGCGGCGCGTCGGGGAATACCACCGTGCCCATGTCGCGGCCGTCGGCAATCAGCCCGGGCATTTCCCGGAAGGCGCGCTGGCGCTGCAGCAGCGCCTCACGCACGGCAGGCAGCGACGCTACCATCGAGGCACCGGCACCGACGGTTTCGGTGCGGATGACCTGGCTGACGTCCTCACCTTCGAGAATGGTCTGCTGCAGCTTACCGGGCTCGGCGGCGATGAACTGCACATCCAGATGGGCGGCCAGCTTGGTCAGCAGCTCTTCGTTGGTCAGATCGACACCGTGGTTGCTGGCATTGAACGCCAGCAACCGGTACAGCGCGCCCGAGTCCAGCAGGCGCCAGCCCAGCTCGCGCGCCAGCAAGCCGGCGACCGTACCTTTGCCAGAGCCACTCGGCCCGTCGATGGTGATGATGGGGGCCTGCGTATTCACGACTTGCCCTCTTCTGCCACGCGGATGCCCACTTCGGCGCACAGCGCCAGGAAGTTGGGGAACGACGTGGCAACGTTGGCGCAGTCATGAATGCGGATCGGCGCACTGGCGCGCAGCGAGGCCACGCTGAAGGCCATGGCAATGCGGTGGTCACCGTGGCCATGCACTTCGCCGCCGCCCAGCTGGCCGCCGTCGATGATGATGCCGTCCGGGGTCGGCTCGCACTTGATGCCCAGGGCAACCAGGCCG
>NZ_BCBD01000240.1:0-5036 GCF_001320345.1 Pseudomonas sp. NBRC 111127
ACTGGCGACAGATAGTGAGGTTATGCACTGGACGCCAACTCGCCTAAAGAGGTCTCGATCACCATCAGCTCTTTTCGGCGCACATCGATCTTCCGACGCAGTTGCTCGACACATCCGTGTACGCACTTGCTATCGCCTGCATCCAACGCCCTGCAAAGTCGCGTTAACTCGTCGAGCCTGGGTCCCGACTCGAAGGCCACGCGCAGGAAACGCAACCGTTCCAGTGTTTTGGCATCGAAAACGTTGTAGCCACCTTCGGTTCGCCAGGCGGGATGCAACAACCCGCGCATCAAGTAGTCGCGCACAACATGCACGCTTACGCCTGCATCTTCAGCAAGCTTCGAAATCGAGTAGGCATTCATGCCGTGTTTCGCTCGCTGTCTTCTAACAGCTTATGCGCGATCAGATGTCCGAGACCGAATGCATTCTCGACAGGCACGAGCTCTATCCCCGGGTGCGTCGAAGCCCATGCATTTGCAACAGAAGGCGATGCAAAAAAATGCACATGACAGCAAAAGGAACAGCGAATGTCGGGTGAAGCATCCGGCGTTAGCAGAGACACCATTGTTTCCGCCGGTTCAACCTGAAGCACTGCTTCTGGCGCAACTGTGAGCGTAATCGGCCTGCCGGTGGCAGCACAGCGCGACGTGACACGGGCTGTTTTGCCAATCAAAGCGGGAAACATCAAGGTGTCGAGCGCACACCAGGTGTATAAACGGCGGCCATCCACTTCAAAAACGTGAGGGGTTTCGCGTAGCGTCAGGGCCAGTCCAATGATATTGCCCTGCTCGTCATATTCGGTACCGGGCGCCGGCTCAAGTACAGTTGCAACCCTCTGCCCAGACCATCCGAGTGCGGTGCCGAGCGCTTCGCGTGACACAGGCCTTCCCATCACAAGCTGACGAAGCAGGGTGACGAAGAGGGTTGCGAACTCTTCTGGATGATTGCCAGATGAGAGGCTCTCGGCAATCTTTTTGGAATATATAGTCTTGTCCAATTTCCACCTCCAACATCCAAGCAGCGGTTACGCGGCATAAACCCACCCTTGGCGATTACATGCCGCGCTTTTCAAAGATCACGTCAGCGTGCGCTTTGCCGGCGTTTCCATTCCTGGACCAGCAATTGCGCTTGCTGCACCTGTTCGGGCTTCATTTGAGCCGCATAGTCGGCAATGACTTTTGCTGCCGTTGGTTCTCCTGACGCTGCTGCCAGACTCATCCACTTGTAGGCCTGAACCTGGTCGCGCGCGACCTCACCGAGCCCCTTCGCAAACAGTTGAGCCAGCCTGACTTGAGCCTGCGTGTGTCCCTGCTCGGCAGAGAGGCGGTACCACTTGAACGCCTGTGCATCGTCGGCAGGAGCCGCACGCCCTTTCTTATACATACCGTCGACTTCGCTTGCGTAGAGGCGCCCCAGGTTGAACTGCGCATCAGCTTCACCCTGCTCGGCCGCCCTGCGAAACCACTGGATCGATGCAGCATGGTCTTGTTTTACGCCCATACCGCATTTGTAGGCAAGACCCATGATGTTCTGCGCCATGGCATCGCCCGCCCTCGCTTTCTTTTCCCAGCCGTCGACGGTCTCCGGCGCCAATGTTTCGATCGCTGCTCCCAGCTTAGAAAAGTCGTAGGCCGCCAGCGCATTGTTTGACAAGCCAAACGCTGCAGTACCCGCCAACAGAATGGTTAAGCATGCACGGGTGCAACGTGCTGTTAGTCTAATATCGCAAAACATAAAAACTCCTCTGTCGCTCTTTTCGTGTCCTTGGTTTAGCCCGCACAGCACGATAGCTGTGTCACATCCTTCGAGAAAGTCTGTGCCACCAGTTTGAGACCTTCCACCATGGTGAGGTAGGTGAAAAGTTGGTTGGCAAGATCCTGGACGGTCATGCGAGCCCGGATGGCAATCGCGGCAGTCTGGATGATCTCGCCTGCTTCCGGTGTTACAGCCTGAACCCCAAGAATGCGTCCAGATCCAGCCTCAGCGACAAGCTTGATAAAGCCGCGCGTGTCGAAGTTGGCGAGTGCACGCGGCACATTGTCGAGCGTGAGAGTACGACTGTCGGTTTGCAGGCCGATGCGCTGGGCTTCTGCTTCACTGTAGCCAACCGTGGCAACTTGCGGATCAGTGAACACGACTGCCGGCATAGCGTCGAGATCGAGCGTTGCGTCGCCGCCGGTCATGTTAATGGCCGCACGAGTGCCGGCCGCTGCCGCCACATAGACGAACTGCGGCTGGTCGGTGCAGTCGCCGGCCGCGTAGATGTTCGGGCTACTGGTGCGCATGCCCTTGTCGATGACGATGGCCCCCTGCGCATTGACGGCTACCCCCGCCGCTTCCAATGCCAGGCTGCGCGTGTTCGGTGTCCGGCCGGTGGCGACCAGCAGCTTGTCGGCGCGCACTTCGCCCTGTCCAGTGGTCAGCACGAATTCGCCGTCCACATGGGCGACTTGGCTGGCTTGCGTATGTTCCAGTACCTTGATTCCTTCGGCACGGAAGGCGGCTGTGACGGCCTCGCCGATGGCAGGGTCTTCGCGGAAGAACAGCGTGCTGCGCGCAAGGATCGTGACCTGGCTACCCAGCCGGGCGAAGGCTTGCGCCAGTTCCAGCGCCACCACCGACGAGCCGATGACGGCCAGGCGTTCGGGAATGGTGTCGCTGACCAAGGCCTCGGTCGAAGTCCAGTAGGGTGACTCTTTCAGGCCCGGAATCGGCGGCATGGCCGGACTGGCACCCGTGGCGACCAGGCAGCGGTCGAACATCACGACGCGCTCACCACCCTCGTTCAAACTAACGATAAGGCTCTGGTCGTCCTTGAAACGCGCTTCACCGTGCAGAACGGTGATGGCTGAATTGCCGTCCAGGATGCCTTCGTACTTGGCATGACGGAGTTCTTCGACACGGGCCTGCTGCTGGGCCAGCAGCCGCTCGCGCAAGATCGTCGGCGGTGTGGGTGGCATGCCGCCGTCGAATGGGCTTTCCCGGCGCAGATGGGCGATGTGGGCGGCGCGGATCATGATCTTGGACGGCACACAACCGACGTTGACGCAGGTGCCGCCGATGGTGCCGCGCTCAATCAGCGTGACCTGCGCGCCTTGCTCGACGGCCTTCAGTGCTGCCGCCATCGCGGCTCCACCGCTGCCGATCACGGCGACTTGCAACGGGCGCTCGCCGCCGCTGCCCTTGTCGGCGGCACCCATCCAGCCGCGCACCTTGTCGAACAGCCCAGTGCGGTTGTCGGTCGGCGGGGCATCGGCGAGCATCGCTTTGTAGCCCAGGCCAGCCACGGCGGCGGTCAGTGCGTCCGGCGCTGTGCCTGGATCAAGGGCGAGCTGGGCCGCGCCCTTGGCATAGGACACTATGGCAGATTGGACGCCGGGTACTTTTTCCAGCGCTTCCTTGACGTGCGCCGCGCACGAGTCGCAGGTCATGCCGGTGATTTTTAGATGGGTCATGCGACAGATCCTTTTTCGTTTGTGGTAGCAGACAAGGGCGTCAGATGTGCTGCGCTGCCGTTTTCAGTGCCTCACTTCTTGACGCTGGACGGATAGCCTGCGTCTTCGGTGGCCTTGGTCAGCTTCTGCACGCTGGTCTTGGCATCATCGAAGGTGACAACCGCTTCGCGTGTCTCGAAGGTCACGTTAACTTTGCTGACGCCTTCGACCTTGGAAATCGCCTTCTTGACGGTGATCGGGCAGGTGGAGCAGGTCATGCCCGGTACGGACAGCGTGACGGTCTGGGTGGCGGCGAACACGGGGGCAACGAAAGCGGCGAGAGCGAGGGAGGCAAACAGTTTTTTCATGATGAACTCCTGGTTAGTAGAAAAATGGCATGACGTAGGGAAAACCAAGCGCGACCAAGACCAACACGGCGACGAACCAGAAAATGAGCTTGTAGGTGGTGCGCACTTGCGGAATCGCGCACACCTCGCCCGGCTTGCAGGCTGCGGTCGGTCGGACGATGCGCCGCCAGGCAAAGAACAGTGCAACCAGCACCGCGCCGATGAAGATCGGGCGATAAGGTTCCAACACCGTCAAGTTGCCGATCCAAGCGCCGCTGGACCCCAGGGCGATCAGAACCAGCGGCCCCAGGCAGCAAGCCGAGGCGAGAATCGCCGCAAGCCCCCCGGCGACAAGAGGGGCGCGCCCGTTTGATGGTTCAGACATGCATTTCTCCTTTCGAGCATTTGATCGATGGTTTAAGGTTAGTCCCGTAGTCATGTACGGAATCAAGCGGTATGAAAAACAATTTGGAAAGCCTGACCATTGGCGCTTTCGCCAAGGCGGCCGGGGTCAACGTGGAAACCATCCGGTTCTATCAACGCAAGGCGCTGTTACCCGAACCGGACAAGCCCTACGGCAGCATTCGCCGTTACGGTGAGGCGGATGTCGCCCGGGTGAAATTCGTTAAATCCGCGCAACGGCTGGGCTTTAGCCTCGATGAAGTGGCCGGGCTGTTGAGGCTGGATGACGGTGCTCACTGCGATGAAGCGCGTGTGCTCGCCGAGCAGAAGCTTGGGGATGTGCGTGGCAAGCTCGCGGATCTGCGACGGATCGAGTCAGTTTTGGAGCAACTGGTTCACGACTGTTGTGCGAGCCACGGGACTGTTTCCTGTCCGCTGATCGTTTCGCTGCATGGGGACAACTCGGGCGTTAACCGAGGATTTCCCGTTGCGTAAGGCGCCCCTGTTGGTCGGCTTGCGCTTAGAAAAAAGCGGCGCTCAATGAGCGCCGCTGAATGGCCAAAGGAGCACTTGCAAAGGGCACAGTTTGGTATTGCTATTTGCCCTCGCGCCTCAGCAGAGTGGGCTCACGTTGCATCTGGTCGAGTAGCACAGGCTCTACTTTGCAGGCGGACAGGCGGGCTGCGCTTCGCTACGGCCTGCCGCCGTGGGGCCCAGTTGCTTAATCTCCTTGACGGTTTCCGCCACCAGGGTCGCTTCAGCCCTCTCGCGTGCAGCAATTCGCTCAATCGCTCGGTCGCTCCCGCCCTCGGCCCATACGGTGGATGACAGCAGAGTCGCACCCACTACCAGC
>NZ_BCBD01000241.1:0-4915 GCF_001320345.1 Pseudomonas sp. NBRC 111127
CAGTTCCGGCTAGGCTTTCTGATCGAGCAAGTGGAGAAAGACCCCAATAATGCGCAGTGTCGGGTGCAGAGCTCGCCGGAGCTCACCGACGGGTTGGGTCTGCCGCGACCACAGATCAGCTACGAACTGTCCGACTACACCAAGGAGGGCTTCAAGCAGGCGCGCCTGGCCGCCACGCATATCATCACCGAGCTGATGGGCGCCACCGAGCTGACCGACCTGAACCCTGAACTCAAGCCCGGCTCCCAAACGGTGTTCCAGTACGACGGCCAGAACTACGCGTTCTTCGGCGCTGGCCACCTGATGGGCACCTACCGCATGGGCTCGGATTGCAGCAATTCGGTAGTGGACAAGGACCAGCGCAGCTGGGACCACCCCAATCTGTTCCTGGTGGGTGATGGTGTCTTCCCCACCACGGGCACGGCGAACCCGACCCTGACCATCACCGCACTGACCTTCCAGGCTGCTGACGTGGTCGCCAGCGACCTGCTCAAGCGTACTGTACAGGTCCAGGCAAACCAGGCCTGGCAAGGCACGGGTATGCAGGTCAATGGGCACAGTTGGCAATTGGCGGTCTGTACGGGCGGGCAGTGGACAGCCAACCCGGCCACCGGCATGGTTGGGGCGCAGGGCCATTCAGGGTTGATCGCCAAGCCGGGTTACACGCTGCCCGGGCAGAACGAAGGGGCGTTGATCGGCCGTATCGGCAGCAATGGTGTGCCATTCCTGGTGGGTAACCAGGCGCAGTTACCAAGAGGCCAGCAGGGTGAGCTGCAGTTGTGCATCAATGACGATCTGACCGGGCGCTACGGCGCAGGCCTTGGCGATAACCAGGGGAGCCTGTCGGTGGAGGTACGCTTCGGCGCGTTGTAGGCCCGTGATGCCAACCCCACGATGTGCCGGTAATGCGGCAGCATCGTGGGATCGTGCGCTCAACCTTGGTGGAAAGCCTGCCAGCCTTCGGCGTAGTCGCCGTGTCGGGGCACCTGGCCAGGGGCGTTTTCCCCTCGAAGAACAATAAAACCTTGCGTCAAACCTGCATGGCCATGCCATCCACATTCATCGCTGCCTGGCGCAACGCTTCGGAGCGGGTGGGGTGGGGGTGGCAGGTGAGGGCGATATCTTCGGCCGAGGCCGAGAACTCCATGGCCACGCAGAATTCACCGATCATTTCGCTGACGCTCGGGCCCACCAGGTGCACACCCAGCACTTCGTCGGTTTTGGCATCGGCAAGCACCTTGGCGAAGCCTTCGGTCTCGTGGTTGATCTTGGCGCGGCTGTTGGCCGTGAAGGGGAATTTGCCCACTTTGTATTCACGCCCTTCGGCCTGGAGCTGCTCTTCGGTCTTGCCCACGCTGGCCAGCTCCGGCCGGGTATAGATCACGCCAGGGATGAGGTTGTAGTTGACCTCGTGCGGTTTGCCGGCGATGCGCTCGATGCAGGCCACTGCTTCGTCTTCGGCCTTGTGCGCCAGCATCGGCCCAGAAGTGACGTCGCCGATTACCCAAAGCCCGGGCACTGAAGTGCGGTGGTGTTCGTTGCCGAGCATGCCGCGCTTGTCGGTTTCCAGGCCTGCGCTTTCCAGGTTCAGGCCTTTGGTATAGGGGCGGCGACCGATGGCGACCAGTACATAATCGGCTTGCAGTGTTTCTGCCGCGCCACCCGCTGCAGGCTCCAAGGTCAAGGCCACACCGTCGGCGCTGGCGGTGGCCTGGGTTACTTTGCTGCCCAGCTTGAACGCCATACCTTGCTTGGCCAATGCCTTCTGCAGGGTCTTGGCGGTTTCGCTGTCGGTGCCAGGGCAGATGCGATCGAGGTATTCGATGACCGTGACCTGGCTACCCAGCCGGCGCCACACCGACCCCAGCTCGAGGCCGATCACCCCGGCACCGATGACGACCAGGTGCTTGGGCACCTGCGGCAACGACAGCGCGCCGGTCGAGTCGATGATGCGCTGGTTGTCGATGGTCACGCCTGGCAGCGGCGTCGGCTCGGAACCGGTGGCGATGACGATGTCTTTGGCCTGCAGCGTGGTTTCGCTGCCGTCCTGCGCCTTCACGACCACTTTGCCGACGCCATCCAGGCGGCCCCAGCCCTTGACCCAGTCGACCTTGTTCTTGCGGAACAGGTACTCGATGCCTTTGGTCAGGCCGGCCACGCTCTCGTCCTTCTGCTTCATCATCTGGGCGAGGTTCAGGGTGGGTTTGACTTCGATGCCGAGGTGGGCGAACGCCTCACCGCTGGCGGCTTCGTACAGTTCGGAAGCATGCAGCAGTGCCTTGGACGGCATGCAGCCGACGTTCAGGCAAGTGCCGCCCAAGGTCGAGCGGCCCTCCACGCAGGCGACACTGAGCCCAAGTTGGCCAGCGCGAATGGCTGCGTTGTAGCCGCCAGGGCCACCGCCGATGATCACCACGTCATAGGTTTTCATGGTTCAACTCCAGGGATGTAGAAACGCGACAGGGGCATTAGGTTAGGCTGAGCCTTTAGAATTGTATACAATTTGCTGCGCATATCAGCGCAGCAGGGTCTAGACCATGGTCTGATCGGGAGGAAACATCCCATGGATGAACTACTCTGATTCGACGACGTTCGAAATTTCGGGCGTCGTGGCCAATTACGGATAGGAGGGTCGTTCATGCTTGCGCAACTTCCACCGGCACTGCAGAGCTTGCATCTGCCGCTGCGGCTGAAACTCTGGGACGGCAACCACTTCGATCTCGGGCCCAGCCCGCAGGTCACCATACTGGTCAGAGAACCCCAGTTGATCAGCCAGCTGACCCACCCGAGCATGGACCAGTTGGGCACGGCATTCGTCGAAGGCAAGTTGGAGCTTGAAGGCGATATCGGTGAGGCCATACGCGTTTGCGATGAGCTGAGTGAGGCACTGCTTACCGACGAAGACGACACGCCGCCCCAGCGCCTGGCGCATGACAAGACCACCGACGCCCAGGCCATTTCCTATCACTACGACGTTTCCAATGAGTTCTACCAGCTGTGGCTGGACCAGGACATGGTGTACTCGTGCGCTTATTTTCGCGAGCCGGACAACACCCTCGATCAGGCGCAACAGGACAAGTTCGAGCACCTGTGCCGCAAGCTGCGGCTCGATGCGGGCGACTATCTGCTCGATGTGGGCTGTGGCTGGGGAGGGCTGGCGCGTTTCGCCGCCCGTGAGTATGGCGCCAAGGTATTCGGCATCACCCTCAGCAAAGAACAGTTGAAGCTCGGCCGCCAGCGGGTCAAGGCAGAGGGTCTGAGCGACAAGGTCGATTTACAGATACTCGATTACCGCGACCTGCCGCAAGACGGCCGCTTCGACAAGGTTGTCAGCGTGGGCATGTTCGAGCATGTCGGCCATGCCAACCTGGCGTTGTATTGCCAGAAGCTGTTCGGTGCGGTGAGGGAAGGGGGGCTGGTGATGAACCACGGCATCACCGCCAAGCATGTCGATGGTCGGCCGGTGGGGCGAGGTGCAGGCGAGTTCATCGATCGCTACGTGTTCCCACATGGTGAGCTGCCCCACCTGTCGATGATCAGTGCCAGCATCTGCGAAGCAGGGCTGGAGGTGGTGGACGTGGAGAGCTTGCGCCTGCACTACGCCAAGACCCTGCACCACTGGAGCGAGAATCTGGAGAACCAGCTGCACAAGGCGGCGGCACTGGTCCCCGAGAAAACCCTGCGCATCTGGCGTTTGTACCTGGCCGGGTGTGCCTATGCGTTCCAGAAGGGCTGGATCAACCTGCACCAGATTCTGGCAGTGAAGCCCTATGCCGACGGGCATCACGACCTGCCCTGGACACGCGAGGATCTGTACCGCTGACACCTACCTCTGGTCGGCGGCACCGGTTACAGGATTGGGGATATCAAGCGTGCGATGCGCATCCCCAATTGCTGTAGCCGGTGGGTGTCGCGGCTGTCCTCAACGTTTATCTCTCGCGCCTGCTCGAAGTCTTCATTCAACATACGTTCCACCTGGTCGGCAAAGCCACGGTCGACCGTCAGCAGGGTGATCTCGAAGTTCAGGCGGAATGAACGGTTGTCCAGGTTGGCACTGCCGATTGCGCTGACCTCGTCATCTACCAGCACCACCTTCTGGTGCAGGAAACCCGGCTGGTAGCGGAACATGCGTACGCCTGCGCGTACCGCTTCGAAGGCAAACAGGCTGGAGGCGGCATAGACAACCCGGTGGTCCGGGCGTGCCGGGATCAATACGCGCACATCCACCCCTCGCAGTGCTGCCAGGCGCAATGCCGCGAACACCGCTTCGTCAGGGATGAAGTAGGGGGTGGTTATCCACACCCTGCGCGTGGCGGAGTGGATGGCTTCAAGGAAGAACAGTGCGCAGGTTTCCTGTGGGTCCGCCGGCCCACTGGCCAAGGCCTGGCAGAGCACGCCGTCGTCCGGGTAGGCATCTGGCAGAATCAGCGGCGGCAGCTGGCGCGAGGCCCAGTACCAGTCTTCGGCGAACGACTCTTGCAGGCAGGCCAGCACTGGTCCGCCGATCTGCACATGAGTATCGCGCCATGGTGAAAGCTGCGGGTCTTCACCCAGGTACTCGTCACCTACGTTATGCCCGCCGATGAAACCGACCAAGCCATCCACCACCACGATCTTGCGATGGTTGCGGAAGTTGACCTGAAAGCGGTTGAACCAACCACGCCGGGTGGCGAAAGCGTGAACCTGTACGCCGCCATCACGCAGCGCCTGGCTATAGCTGGCTGGCAAGGCATGGCTACCGACACGGTCGTACAGCACAAACACCTGAACCCCTTCAGCCGCCTTGCGCAGCAGCAGGTGCTGTAACGCCTTGCCGAGTTTGTCGTCATGGATGATGAAGAACTGCACCAGCACCACATCGCGGGCTTTTTCGATGGCCGCGAAAATGGCATCGAAGGTGGCCTTGCCATTGATC
>NZ_BCBD01000242.1:0-4740 GCF_001320345.1 Pseudomonas sp. NBRC 111127
GCGGCCGGCACAATTTGAACACCTCTCCCAGCTACACTGTCCTATCGAATAGCCGTTGCAGTCCCTCGCCCCTTACAAGAGCAGGACCACCGCCATGTTCGATATCCGCAACTATCCCCAGGCCCTGGCCGTCAGCCAGTCCGCCGCCCTCACACCCGACGACTACCAGCGCCTTTACCGCCAGTCGGTAGAGGACCCCGACGCCTTCTGGGCCGAGCAAGCCAAGCGCCTGGACTGGATCCAGCCGTGGTCAAGCGTGCAACAGTGCGACCTGCGTTCCGGTGAGGCCCGCTGGTTCGACGGCGCACAGCTCAACGTCAGTTACAACTGCATCGACCGCCACCTGGCCCGGCGCGCCGAGCAGACCGCCTTGCTGTGGGAAGGCGACGACCCGAAAGATGCCAAAGCCATCAGCTACCGCGAACTGCACCGCGAAGTCTGCCGCCTGGCCAACGCCCTGAAGGCGCGCGGGGTGAAGAAAGGCGACCGCGTGTGCATCTACATGCCGATGATCCCCGAAGCAGCGTTCGCCATGCTGGCCTGCACCCGCATCGGCGCTATCCATTCGGTGGTGTTCGGTGGCTTCTCGCCGGACGCCCTGCGTGATCGTCTTCTCGATGCCGACTGCCGTACGGTGATTACCGCCGATGAAGGCGTGCGCGGCGGCAAGCGTATCCCGTTGAAGCAGAACGTCGACAAAGCCCTGGCCAGTTGCCCGGCCGTCAGCAGCGTCTTCGTGGTACGCCGTACCGCAGGCGCGGTGGACTGGGCCGAGGGCCGCGACCTCTGGTACCACGAGGCAACCGAACACGCCGGCGACGACTGCGCCCCCGAGCCCATGGCAGCCGAAGACCCGCTGTTCATCCTCTACACCTCTGGCAGCACCGGCAAACCCAAGGGCGTGCTGCACACCACCGCCGGCTACCTGTTGCAGGCAACCCTGACCTTCAAGGTGGTGTTCGATTACCGCGACGGCGAAGTGTTCTGGTGCACCGCGGATGTGGGCTGGGTGACCGGGCACAGCTACATCGTCTACGGCCCATTGGCCAACGGCGCCATCTCGCTGATGTTCGAAGGGGTACCGAACTACCCAGACACCTCGCGCTTCTGGCAGGTGGTGGACAAGCATCAGGTCAATATTTTCTACACCGCGCCGACCGCGCTGCGGGCACTGATGCGCGAGGGCTCGGGGCCACTGCAGGGCACCTCGCGCAAAAGCCTGCGCCTGCTGGGCAGTGTCGGCGAGCCGATCAACCCGGAAGCCTGGGAGTGGTACTTCGAAGAGGTCGGGCAAAAGCGCTGCCCCATCGTCGACACCTGGTGGCAGACCGAAACCGGCGGCATCATGTTGACCCCCCTGCCCGGCTCGACCACGTTCAAGCCGGGCTGTGCCACCCAGCCCATGTTCGGCGTACAGCCCGCCCTGCTGGATGAAAAGGGCGAGGTGATAGACGGGCCGGGTGCCGGCCTGCTGGTGATCAAGGCCAGCTGGCCCGGGCAGATCCGCAGTGTCTATGGCGACCACCAGCGCATGGTCGACACGTATTTCAAACCCATGCCCGGTTACTACTTCACCGGCGATGGCGCCCGCCGCGACGCCGACGGGGACTACTGGATCACCGGGCGCATTGACGACGTGATCAATGTGTCAGGGCACCGTATCGGCACGGCCGAAGTGGAAAGCGCACTGGTGTTGCATGATCGCGTCGCCGAAGCCGCCGTGGTCGGCTACCCGCATGACCTCAAGGGCC
Organism: Pseudomonas sp. NBRC 111127; assembly: GCF_001320345.1. Taxonomy (NCBI): domain Bacteria; kingdom Pseudomonadati; phylum Pseudomonadota; class Gammaproteobacteria; order Pseudomonadales; family Pseudomonadaceae; genus Pseudomonas; species Pseudomonas sp. NBRC 111127. The sequence continues at coordinate 1,752 of NZ_BCBD01000242.1, forward strand.
AGGGCGTGTACGCCTTCGTCACGGCCATGAATGGCATTACGCCGGACGAAGCGCTCAAGGCCGAGCTACTCGCCCTGGTCAGCAAGGAAATCGGCAGTTTCGCCAAGCCCGAGCTGATCCAGTGGGCCCCGGCACTGCCCAAGACCCGCTCCGGCAAGATCATGCGGCGTATACTGCGCAAGATCGCCTGCAACGAACTGGACAACCTGGGCGATACTTCGACGCTGGCCGACCCCGCCGTGGTGCAGGACCTGATCGACAAACGCCTCAACCAGTAACCGGCGGCCGCTACTGATGGCCGCCCTGTATCGCAGGTCGCCATGGAAGCCCTACGCCGCCGTATCGAAACCCAGGTCATGAGCCTTACCGGGCTGGCCCTCGGCCAGCTCGACCTGGAGTCCCCCAAGGGTGACCCAGGGCTGTTCGGCCCGCACAGTGTCAGTTGGCAGGTGCATGGCGATTTTCCGAGCATGCTGGTCGGCGGCATCAGCGCACTCATGCTGCAGCTATTGCATCCGCTGGCCCTGGCCGGCGTGTGGGACCACTCCAACTTCCGCGAGGACTTGCTCGGCCGCCTGCGGCGCACCAGCCAGTTCATCTCCGGTACAACCTTCGGCGCGACCGGTGATGCCGAGTGGCTGATCGACAAAGTACGCACCATCCACCTACAAGTGACCGGCACCGCGCCGGATGGCCGCCACTACGCGGCCAGCGACCCAGCCTTGCTGACCTGGGTGCATGTGGCAGAGGTCAGCAGCTTTCTGGCCGCCCACTTGCGCTACCGTAACCCGCACCTGCCGCGCAGCGAGCAAGATGCCTACTACAACGAAATCGCCTTGATCGCCGAGCGCCTTGGCGCCCGTGACGTACCACGCTCGTGCCAGCAGGTGGACGCCTACCTGCAAGCCATGCGCCCGCAACTGCACTGTGATGCGCGCAGCCACGAGGTCATGCGGATTCTGCTCGACGCCCCTGCCCCCAGCCGCCTGGCTCAACCGGTGGGCAAACTGATGCTGCACGCCGGCATCGACCTGCTGCCTGGCTGGGGCCAGAGCCTGCTTGGCCTGCAGCACCGGCCCTGGCAGCAGCGCCTGATCCGCCTGGGCCTAAAGCCCACGGCAGCGCTGCTGCGCTGGGCAATGCGCGACGGCTCCGCGCACCGCGCCAGGCGGCGCATGGGCATCGAGTGAGGGCAACAGGTCGCGCCTGCGGAACTGATTTAACGTGCCATACTCCAAGCACTCCTGCTCAGACCGACGAAGCGACACATGTACAAAGGATTGACTCGCGCCGCTGGCGCCATCGTGGCCCTGGTAGCCCTCTACAGCCTGCTTGGGTTCCTGATTCTTCCCGGCGTGGCGCTGCGTATCGCCAATCAGCAATTGGCCAAGTACGCTACCGTGCCCGCGCACCTTGAACGCATCGAACTCAACCCCTTCAGCCTCGAGCTGACCCTGTGGGGCCTGCAGCTTGGCGAGCCTGGCAAGGAGCAGGTCGGTTTCGACCGGTTGTACGCCAACCTGTCGCTCGACAGCCTGTGGAGCAAGGCCCTGCACCTGGAAGCGGTCGAGCTCGACAAGCCCCGCAACCAGGTCCTGTTCGCCAAAGACGGCACACTCAACCTGACGACGTTGTTCAAGCTGCCGCCGAGCGAAGCCAAGCCCGACGAGCCACCCAGCGACCCCTTCCCGTTGCGTATCGGCAGCATCAAGCTCAAGCAAGGCTTGCTGCACTTCCAGGACATGCGCCCGAGCGAGCCCATCGAGTTCCTCTACGACAACATGAACCTGGAGCTGAAGAACCTCAGCACCTTGCCTGACGACAACGCCGACATGACCCTGGTGGCCAACGGCCCCAACGGCGGGCGCATCGACTGGAACGGCACCCTCAGCCTGTCGCCGATCGCCTCGCAAGGCACGCTGAAAGTCACCGACGCCAAGATGAAGCTGTTCTGGCCCTACGTGCGCGATGCCGTGCCCCTGGTGCTGCAGGACGGGCTGGTCAGCCTTCAGACCCAGTACAAGCTCAACCTCGCCAAGCAGACCGAGCTGCTGCTGGACAACGCCACGCTGCGGGTGGCCCCGTTCGCCATCAACGCGCCAGACGGCCGCCCGTTGGCGCGCCTGGCCAACCTGGAGGTGAGCGAGACGACCGTCGACCTGGTCAAGCAACAGGTCAGTGTGGGCAAGCTGCGCAGCGACAAGCTGGAAACCTGGGCAGCACTGGAAAAGGACGGCCAGCTCGACTGGCAGAAGCTGTTCGCCAGCCAACCGGCCAAAGCCACGCCGAAAGAAAAGGCCGAACCGGCTGCCGCCGGCCCTGCGCCTGAGCCGCAATCGGCCAACGAACCGGCCAAGCCTTGGCAGGTATTGCTCAAGGACGTGCAACTGCGCAACTACCTGGTGCACCTGGCAGATCGCAGCCAGAAAGAACCGGTAGCGCTCGATGTCGGCCCGCTGAATGTCGACCTGCAAGGCTTCGACAGCCTCAACCAGGCCCCCTTCACCCTCAAGCTCGATACCGGCGTAGGCAAGCAAGGCAAGCTGCAGGCCGCCGGCCAGGTGAACCTGGCGCCCATCCAGGCCAAGCTCGACGTCAGCACCCGCGACATCGACCTGCGCGTGGCCCAGGCCTACGTCAGCCCGTTCATCCTGCTGGAACTGCGCAGCGGCATGCTCGACAGTGACCTCAAGGTCGACCTGAAGAACACCACGCCACTGGCCTTCACGGTCACCGGCAAGGCCCAGGTCAGCCAACTGCATACGTTGGACACCATCAAGAGCCGGGACTTCGTGAAATGGCAACAGGTCAACGTAGACGGCTTGTCGTATGTGCACGGTGATGCCCTGTCGATCGACAAGGTGACCCTGCAGGAGCCCTACGCGCGCTTCATCATCAACGAAGACCGCACGACCAACGTCAATGACCTGTTGATCCCGCAACCGGCCGGCGCCAAGCCAAGCAGCCCGGCCACAACGGCCCCCGCCAG
>NZ_BCBD01000243.1:0-4669 GCF_001320345.1 Pseudomonas sp. NBRC 111127
TGGCTGCTGCTGGGCGACCGCCAGGGGCCATTGGCCTGGTTCGGCCTGGACGACCGCTTGCGCGATGATGCACCGGCCCTGCTGGCTGCCTGCAAAGCGCGGGGCTGGCGCACCCTGCTGCTGTCTGGCGACAGTTCGCCGATGGTCGCGGAAGTCGCCGCGCAACTGGGCATCGACCACGCCATTGGCGGCCTGCGCCCGGACGACAAACTGGAGCGCCTCAAAGCCTTGCAGGCCGAAGGGCGCAAGGTGCTGATGCTGGGCGACGGGGTCAACGATGTGCCGGTGCTGGCCGCCGCCGACATCAGCATCGCCATGGGCAGCGCCACCGACCTGGCCAAGACCTGCGCCGACGCGGTGCTGCTGTCCAACCGCCTGAGCGCGCTGGTGCAGGCGCTGGAACTGGCGCGCCGCACCCGCCGGAATATCCTCGAGAACCTGCTGTGGGCAACCCTGTATAATGGCCTGATGTTGCCGTTCGCCGCCCTCGGCTGGGTCACCCCAGTGTGGGCTGCTGTCGGCATGTCGGTGAGCTCACTGATCGTGGTGCTCAATGCCCTGCGCCTGACCCGTGTGCCAGTCAGCGCCGGGCTGCCCGCGATGGATGCCGCGCAACCCGCCAGGAGTACGCCATGCCCGCCCTCTATGTCATGATCCCCGCAGCCCTGCTGCTGGTCGGCGTGGCCGTGTACATCTTCTTCTGGGCCGTGGACAGCGGCCAGTACGACGACCTCGACGGCCCAGCGCACAGCATTCTGTTCGACGACCAGGACCCTCGCCACCAGGCAGCGGTCAAACCCGACGACACGCCGGGCAACGCCGACAAGGACTTGCCACCCCGTGCCTGACCTGCTTCCCCTGCTGGGCTCGGCGCTGGTGCTCGGCTTGCTCGGTGGCGGCCACTGCCTGGGCATGTGCGGCGGCCTGATGGGTGCGCTGACCTTGGCCATCCCCCCTGAACAACGCGGCAGGCGCCTGCGCCTGCTGCTGGCGTACAACCTGGGGCGCATCTTCAGCTATGCCTGCGCCGGGTTGCTGCTGGGCCTGGCCGGCTGGGCCGTGGCCAGCAGCCCGGCCGCCCTGGCCCTGCGGGTCGTGGCCGCCTTGCTGTTGATTGCCATGGGCCTGTACCTGGCCGGCTGGTGGAGCGGGCTGACGCGTATCGAGGTGCTAGGCCGCGGCGTGTGGCGGCATATCCACCCGCTGGCGTCGCGCTTGCTGCCGGTGTCCAGCCTGCCCCGTGCGTTGCTGCTGGGGGCCTTGTGGGGGTGGTTGCCATGCGGGTTGGTGTACAGCACGTTGTTATGGGCAGCCAGCCAGGGCCATGCCGGCTACAGCGCGGCGTTGATGCTGGCGTTCGGGGTGGGCACCTGGCCGGTGCTGCTGGCGACCGGGTTGGCGGCAGAGCGGGTAAACACTTTGTTGAAACGGCGCAGTGTGCGGGTGGCTGGCGGGGTGCTGGTGATGCTGTTTGGTATCTGGACCATGCCCGGGCCGCACCAGCATTGGCTGATGGGGCATTGAGGGCTGCAAGCTACAAGCTACAAGCTACAAGCTACAAGCAGATCTGCTTTCGACTTTCGACTTTCGACTTTCGACTTGCTGCTTGCCGCTTGCCGCTTGATACAAATCAACACAGATTCCTACAGACGCCCATAGACTCCGGTTCACTGCTGCTCTTTCCGGGGACCGCCCACATGCTCGACGACATTCGTTGGGATACCGACCTGATCCGCCGCTACGATCTTGCCGGGCCACGCTATACCTCCTACCCGACCGCCGTGCAACTGCACAGCGAGGTGGGTTCCTTCGACCTGCTCCACGCCCTGCGCGAAAGCCGCCGGGCGGTACGCCCGCTGTCGCTGTATGTGCATGTGCCGTTCTGCGCCAACATCTGCTACTACTGCGCCTGCAACAAAGTCATCACCAAGGACCGCGCCCGCGCCGCGCCATACCTGCAGCGCCTGGAACAGGAGATTCAGCTGATCGCCTGCCACCTGGCACCGAAACAGCGGGTGGAACAGCTGCATTTCGGCGGCGGCACCCCGACCTTCCTCAGCCATGTGGAACTGCGCCAGCTGATGACTACCCTGCGCCAGCACTTCCACTTGCTGGACGATGACTCCGGCGACTACGGCATCGAGATCGACCCGCGCGAAGCCGACTGGTCGACCATGGGCCTGCTGCGTGAACTGGGTTTCAACCGCGTCAGCCTCGGCGTGCAAGACCTCGACCCCGCCGTGCAGCGCGCGATCAACCGCCTGCAAAGCCTGGAGCAGACCCGCACCCTGATCGAGGCGGCGCGCACGTTGCAATTCCGCTCGATCAACCTCGACCTGATCTACGGCCTGCCCAAGCAAACCCCGCAAGGCTTCGCCCGCACCGTCGAAGAGGTGATCCGCCTGCAGCCCGACCGCTTGTCGGTGTTCAACTACGCCCACCTGCCCGAACGCTTCATGCCGCAACGGCGTATCGACAGCAGCGACCTGCCCAGCGCGGCCGCCAAGCTGGAGATGCTGCACGCCACCATCGAGCAGTTGACCGCCGCTGGCTACCGCTATATCGGCATGGACCATTTCGCCCTGCCCGACGACGAGCTGGCCATCGCCCAGGAAGAAGGCACCCTGCAGCGCAATTTCCAGGGCTATACCACCCACGGGCACTGCGACCTCATCGGCCTTGGCGTGTCGGCCATCAGCCAGATCGGCCACTTGTACTGCCAGAACAGCAGTGACCTCAACACCTACCAGGACAGCCTGACCAACGCCCAGCTGGCGACCCAGCGCGGCCTGCTGTGCAACCATGACGACCGCATACGCCGGGCGGTCATCCAGCAACTGATCTGCCATTTCCAGCTGGATTACGAACCCATCGAGCAAGCGTTCACCATCGATTTCCGCGGTTACTTCGACCACCTCTGGCCAGAACTGCTGACCCTGCAGCGCGACGGCCTGATCAGCCTGGACGACAAGGGCATCCGCATTCTTCCGGCCGGGCGCCTGCTGGCGCGTTCGGTATGCATGGTGTTCGATGCCTACCTGGCGATGCAGAACCGCCAGCGCTTCTCCCGGGTTATCTGAAAAGCGAGACGTTCAACCGCATGGACACGCCACCTTGCCGGGCACACTATGGGCGAACGAGGACTCCCGGCAGGGCATCTGCCGGGGTTTTGCCAGCGCGCAGCATCGATGCGCACACTGGCCTACACCCTGTGTCGTAGGTTACCCTTACGACTTATGTGTGCTTTCCCACAAGGATCGATCCAAATGTCCGAGCCAGTCAAACTGCGCCCTCACAACCAGGCCCATTGCAAGGATTGCAGCCTGGCCCCCCTGTGCCTGCCTTTTTCACTCAACCTGGAAGACATGGATGCACTGGATGAAATCGTCAAACGCGGGCGTCCGCTGAAAAAAGGCGAGTTTCTGTTCCGCCAGGGTGACAATTTTGGCTCGGTCTACGCGGTACGTTCCGGCGCCCTGAAAACCTTCAGCCTCAGCGACAGCGGCGAAGAACAGATCACCGGTTTCCACCTGCCCAGCGAACTGGTCGGCCTGTCGGGCATGGACACCGAAGCCTACCCGGTATCGGCGCAAGCTCAGGAAACCACCTCGGTGTGCGAAATCCCCTTCGAGCGCCTCGACGAACTGTCGGTCCAGCTCCCGCAGCTGCGCCGCCAGCTGATGCGGGTAATGAGCCGTGAAATCCGCGATGACCAGCAAATGATGCTGCTGCTGTCGAAAAAAACCGCCGACGAGCGCATTGCCACGTTCCTGGTGAACCTGTCGGCGCGCTTCCGCGCCCGCGGCTATTCGGCCAACCAGTTCCGCCTGAGCATGTCGCGCAACGAAATCGGCAACTACCTGGGCCTGGCAGTGGAAACCGTGTCACGGGTGTTCACCCGCTTCCAGCAGAACGGCCTGCTGCGCGCCGAAGGCAAGGAAGTGCACATCCTCGACCCGATCCAGCTGTGTGCGCTGGCCGGTGGTGCAATGGAGGCCTGAGGCCGGTATTTAGCGGGTATACTTGGGCATTCGTTTTCCCAGGATACCCGCAACAATGCACAGCGACGCCTTCGACCTCAAAGCCCTGATCCGCCCGGTGGTGGACTTCCCCAAGCCCGGCGTGATCTTCCGTGACATCACCCCGCTGTTCCAGTCGCCGCGCGGGCTGCGCTATGTGGCCGACCAGTTCATCGAGCGCTATGTCGAGGCTGAGTTCAGCCACATTGGCGCCATGGACGCGCGGGGTTTCCTGATTGGTTCGATCATCGCCCACCAGTTGAACAAGCCACTGATCCTGTTCCGCAAGCAAGGCAAGCTGCCAGCCGACGTGCTGAGCGAGGGTTACCAGACCGAGTACGGCGAGGCCTTCCTGGAGGTGCACGCCGACAGCCTGTGCGAAGGCGATTCGGTGTTGATTTTCGATGACTTGATCGCCACGGGCGGGACCTTGCTGGCAGCGGCCAACCTGGTGCGCCGCACCGGTGCGCAAGTGTTCGAGGCCGCCGCGATCATCGACCTACCCGAACTGGACGGTTCGCGCCGGCTGCAGGCGGCGGGAGTGCCGACCTTCTGCCTGACCGAGTTTTCCCTCAGCGAGTATTGAGTTGCAAGCCGCAAGCAGCGCAAGTCGCAAGTCGCAAGCTACAAGCAAAAGCCGATCTGCTTTT
>NZ_BCBD01000244.1:0-4639 GCF_001320345.1 Pseudomonas sp. NBRC 111127
TGTGAGGAACAAAAAAGCCCCGGCATTTCTGCCAGGGCTTCTTCTTGTAGCTTGCAGCTTACAACTTGCCGCTCAGCTTACGCCTGTACCACCGGGATCTTGGCGTTGGCAGCCGCTTCGCGGAACTCGGCGATCTGGTCGAAGCTCAGGTAGCGATAGACGTCGGCAGCCATGCTGTCGATGTCTTTGGCGTACTGCATGTACTCTTCGACGGTCGGCAGCTTGCCGATGATCGAAGCCACGGCAGCCAGCTCGGCCGACGCCAGGTACACGTTGGTGGCGTCGCCCAGGCGGTTCGGGAAGTTACGGGTCGAGGTGGAGACCACGGTCGAACCGGTCTGCACACGTGCCTGGTTACCCATGCACAGCGAGCAGCCTGGCATTTCCATGCGTGCACCGGCCTTGCCGTAGATGCCGTAGTAGCCTTCTTCGGTCAGCTGGTGTGCGTCCATCTTGGTTGGCGGGGCCAGCCACAGACGGGTCGGAATACCGCCCTTGACCTTCTCCAGCAGCTTGCCGGCAGCGCGGAAGTGGCCGATGTTGGTCATGCACGAACCGATGAACACTTCGTCGATTTTCTCGCCCTGAACCGAGGACAGCAGGCGCGCGTCGTCTGGGTCGTTCGGCGCGCAGAGCACAGGCTCTTTGACGTCGGCCAGGTCGATCTCGATGATTTCGGCGTACTCGGCATCGGCGTCGGCCGACAGCAGCTCAGGCTTGGCCAGCCAGGCTTCCATGGCCTGGGCGCGGCGCTCGAGGGTACGGGCGTCGCCGTAACCTTCGCCGATCATCCAACGCAGCAGGGTGATGTTGGACTTCAGGTACTCGGCGATGGCCTTTTCTGGCAGCTTGATGGTGCAGCCGGCAGCCGAGCGCTCGGCCGAAGCATCGGACAGCTCGAAGGCTTGTTCGACAGTCAGTTCGTCCAGGCCTTCAATTTCCAGGATGCGGCCGGAGAAGGCGTTTTTCTTGCCTTTTTTCTCGACGGTCAGCAGGCCTTGCTTGATGGCGTAGTAAGGGATGGCATGGACCAGGTCACGCAGGGTGATGCCAGGCTGCAGCTTGCCCTTGAAGCGCACCAGGATCGACTCTGGCATGTCCAGTGGCATGACGCCGGTGGCCGCGGCGAACGCGACCAGGCCGGAACCGGCCGGGAACGAGATGCCGATCGGGAAGCGGGTGTGCGAGTCGCCGCCAGTACCCACGGTGTCGGGCATCAGCATGCGGTTCAGCCAGCTGTGGATGATGCCGTCGCCTGGGCGCAGCGACACGCCGCCACGGGTGCGGATGAAGTCTGGCAGGGTGTGGTGGGTGGTGACGTCGATCGGCTTCGGATAAGCCGCGGTGTGGCAGAACGACTGCATCACCAGGTCAGCGGAGAAGCCCAGGCAAGCCAGGTCTTTCAGCTCGTCACGGGTCATCGGGCCGGTGGTGTCCTGGGAGCCGACGGTGGTCATCTTCGGTTCGCAGTAGGCACCTGGGCGCACGCCCTGGCCTTCAGGCAGGCCACACGCACGGCCGACCATTTTCTGCGCCAGGGTGAAGCCCTTGCCGCTGTCGGCTGGCTGCTCCGGTTTCTTGAACAGCTCGGATGGGCCTTGGCCCAGTTCGGCACGGGCTTTTTCGGTCAGGCCACGGCCGACGATCAGCGGGATACGGCCCCCAGCGCGCACTTCATCCAGCAGCACTTCGGTTTTCAGGGCGAAGGTGGTGACCAGCTCGTCGCTGCCATGGCGGCGCACTTCACCTTTGAACGGGTAGACGTCGATGACGTCGCCCATGGCCAGGTTGGTGCAGTCGAACTCGATCGGCAGGGCGCCGGCGTCTTCCATGGTGTTGTAGAAGATCGGGGCGATCTTGGTGCCGAAGCAGAAACCACCGGCGCGCTTGTTCGGCACGTACGGGATGTCGTCGCCGAAGAACCACAGCACCGAGTTGGTGGCGGATTTACGCGAGGAACCGGTACCGACCACGTCACCGACATAGGCAACCGGGTAGCCTTGGGCCTTGACCGCTTCGATCTGGGCCAGTGGGCCTACCGAACCCGGCTGCTGCGGCTCGATGCCGTCACGGGCCATTTTCAGCATGGCCAGGGCGTGCAGCGGGATGTCAGGGCGCGACCAGGCATCGGGTGCAGGGGACAGGTCGTCGGTGTTGGTCTCGCCAGGCACCTTGAACACGCTCAGGGTGTACTTGTCGGCGATGGCCGGGCGCGAGGTGAACCACTCGCCGGCAGCCCAGGACTCCAGCACGGCCTTGGCGTTGGCGTTGCCAGCCTTGGCTTTTTCGGCCACATCGTGGAAGGCATCGAACATCAGCAAGGTGTGCTTGAGCTGTTCGGCCGCGACGGCGCCCAGTTCGGCGTCATCCAGCAGCGCGACCAGCGTTTCGATGTTGTAGCCGCCCTGCATGGTGCCCAGCAGTTCGGTGGCGTGCTTGCGGTCGATCAGTGGCGATTGGGTTTCGCCCTTGGCGACGGCAGAGAGGAAAGCAGCCTTGACATAGGCAGCTTCGTCGACCCCTGGCGGTACACGGTGGGTGATCAGTTCTACGAGGAAGGCTTCTTCGCCGGCCGGCGGGTTTTTCAGCAGCTCGACCAGGCCTGCGGTTTGTTCGGCGTTCAGCGGCTGGGGCACGATGCCCAGGGCGGCGCGCTCTTCGATGTGTTTGCGGTAGGCTTCAAGCACAGTTATTTCCCTCATCAGTGGTCCCTAAAGGGGGTCCGGGACGCTCATCCAGCATTCAATGCACCCATGCGCCTCCACGGCTTTTTGAGCCGCCCGGCCAGGGCCGCAAAGAATCCTTACGGAAGCTGCTTTCAAAGTTTTACGCCTGCAGAACGGGGTGCTGATGAGGGCTGGCGCGGGCATGCGAGGGATGCATGGCCCGGGCCAACGCCGTTCTACCGGATCAACTGTGCTCGTGACGCTTTGAAAACAGCTTCCTACGGACATTGTTGCCTGTGAAAAGGCGGGATGATTCTACGGCAAAAAAAGCCCGAAGGTAAGGCGCAGAACATCACTTTAACGAGTGACCCTGGTTAGACAAAGGGCTAACATGGGCGCGTGTTCCACCGCCATGCTGTTGTTTTTCATGTCCAACAACTCCATCAAGACCCCTTGCGTCGGCCTGTGCTCCACGGTGTATGGGGACACGGTTTGCCGCGGCTGCAAGCGCTTCCACCACGAAGTGATCCACTGGAACGGCTACGATGACGCGCAAAAGCGCGCTGTGTGGCTGCGCCTTGAGCAGTTGCTGGTGCAGGTCATGATGGCCAAGCTCGAGGTGTTCGACAAAAGCCTGTTGCGCCAGCAACTGGAGCAGCGCTCCATCCGCTTCGTCGACCAGCAGTCGGAATATTGCTGGGCGTACCAGTTGATCGCCCGCGGTGCGCGGATGATCCGTGATCTGGAAGCCTACGGCATGGTACTGCTGCCGGAATTTCGCGATTGGGAACTGCCACAATTGCGCGATGCCATCGACCGCGAATTCTTCCTCTTGTCCGAAGCGCACTACCAGCGTTACATCGCCCCTGCGTTTCTCGCCAGCTCGCTGGGCTGAGCGCTGGCATCAGCGCCTTCGCCACGGTTCACGCCTTGTTTGCATGGCCTGGGAGCGGGTTCCGGCTGCAAGCGGGCAACAGCACTCACTACTGTCTCCCTTTTCCGCCAGTGAAGAGGGCTCGACGGCATGTCCCACTACCAATTCCAACCTCAGAAAAGCTTCATTGCCAGGCTGTACTGGCAGCCACGCTTGAGCACGCAAGGGCAGGTTCAAGGCGTGCCCATCGGTGACACAGGTAATGGCGATTCGCCCTTTACCAGTGGTGGCTGGCTGCACGCCGGCGAAGACCATTACACCGACACGGTGGCACCGGCGTATGTGATCTCACGGCGCAAATTCCGCACGCTGTTCTGGTTCGGCTGCTACGAGACCGATGGTGAGTACGACTTCGAGATCCGCGCCGTGGGTGACGAAGACAGCCATCCGCACTGGCGGCGGCGCGGTCACCGCCTGGATGTCAGCCGCAACGGCTATCTGGCCCTGTACTCGGCCGCGGAGGCCGTTGGCCATGACGCCCTGGCCGCCGGCACCATGCTCTGGCGCCTCGACGGCCTGGCGCCAGAGCAGCTTGCCGAAGGCGAGGCGGTCAGCGACGTGAGCCTGGTCAGCCTGCATGGCAAGACGGTCAGGCGGCTGGTCGAGGACGGCTTTCCCTACCTCAGCGAGGTGCAAGGTGAAGCAGGCTATCTGCATCTGCAGGTGCTGAGCATAGGGGCCGCCTGACCCTGGCGGTGTTTCAGTCGCCGTAGTATTCGCACCCGCTGGTGCAGGTCTCGTGGATGCGGACTTTGGACAGCTCCGGCAGCAGCGGCTTGACCTGATCCCAGATCCACTTGGCGATTACCTCGCTGGTGGGGTTTTCCAGGCCGGGGATGTCGTTCAGGTAATTGTGGTCGAGCTGCTCGTAGATCGGCTTGAAAATGGCCTTCACCTCGGCGAAGTCACGGATCCAGCCGGTGTGCGGGTCCAGCGGGCCGGTCAGGTGCAGGCCGACCTTGAACGAGTGGCCGTGCAGGCGGCCGCATTTGTGCCCGGCAGGCACGTGTGGCAGCCGGTGGGCCGATTCGAATGTAAA
>NZ_BCBD01000245.1:0-4618 GCF_001320345.1 Pseudomonas sp. NBRC 111127
TACCGACCAGGTCGAACGCGAGCAGCGCCTGAGCGCCTCCGAGGAGAAGTTCGCCAGCCTGTTCCAGGTCAGCCCCGACCCCATCTGCGTTACCCGCCAGGACACTGGCCAGTTCATCGAGATCAACCCGGCCTTCACCCAGAACTTCGGCTGGAGCGGCGAGCAAGTGCTTGGCCGCACTGCCGAGGAGATCGGCTTGTGGGCCGAATCCATCGAGCGTGCGCAACGCATCGAACGGGTAATTCGCGAACAGGCGCTGAGCAATGTCGCCGTGGTCGTCAACCACCGCAGTGGGGCGCCCCTGACGTGCGTGATCTCCAGCCGCCTGATTACTGTCGACGACCAGCCCTGCAGCGTGACCACCCTGCGCGACATCACCCAACAGCAACGCGCCGAAGCGGCCCTGAAATCCAGCGAGGAAAAGTTCGCCAAGGCCTTCCACTCCAGCCCTGACGCCATCACCATCACCGAATGCAACAGTGGCCGTTACCTGGAAGTCAACGATGGCTTCTGCCGCCTGACCGGCTATAGCGCTGCGGAAGTGGTGGGCCAGACCGTGTACGAAATCGGCATCTGGGCCGATGACAAGCAACGCGGCGCCTTGCTCGCCGAACTGCGCGAGCGCGGTCGGGTTCATCACCGCGAGATGCTCGGGCGCAACAAGCGCGGCGATATCCTGACCGTGGAGGTGTCGGTCGAGCGGATCACCCTCAATGAAGTGGACTGCCTGTTGCTGACCGCCCGCGACGTCAGCCAGCTGAAGAACGCCCAGGCGCAGATCCGGCACCTGGCCTACCACGACCCGCTGACCAACCTGCCCAACCGCGCCCTGCTGATGGACCGCCTCAGCCAGCAGATCGCCCTGCTCAAGCGCCACAACCTGCGCGGCGCGCTGCTGTTCCTCGACCTTGACCACTTCAAGCACATCAACGACTCGCTGGGCCACCCGGTGGGCGACGCGGTGCTGAAGATCATTACCGCGCGCCTGGAAGCCAGCGTGCGCCTGGAAGACACCGTGGCGCGCCTGGGCGGCGACGAGTTCGTGGTGCTGCTCAGTGGCCTGGAAGGCAGCCGAGAATTGGTGGAAGCACAAGTGCGCGAACTGGCCGACACCCTGCGCGAGCTGCTGGCCGAGCCCATGTCGCTGGATGGCCAGCGCCTGCAGGTCACGCCCAGCATCGGCGTGGCGCTGATCCCCGACCATGGTGCCACCCCGGCCGACCTGCTCAAACGCGCCGATATCGCCCTGTACCGGGCCAAGGATTCCGGCCGCAACACTACCCAGCTGTTTCACACCACCATGCAAAAGGCCGCTAGCGAACGCCTGCGCATGGAGAACGACCTGCGCCTGGCCCTGGCCCGCGGCGAACTGGCGTTGCACTTCCAACCGCAGGTGGATGCCCGTGACAACCGCATCGTCGGTGCCGAGGTGCTGCTGCGCTGGCACCACCCGCAACTTGGCCAGCAGCCACCCGCGCAGTTCATCCAGGTACTGGAGGAAAGCGGGCTGATTCTGGAAGTGGGGAGCTGGATCCTGGACGAGGCCTGCGACGCCTGCGCGCGCATGCTGACGGACGGCCTGATCGACGCCGACGACTTCAGCCTGTGCGTGAACATCAGCCCGCGGCAGTTCCGCCAGGCCGACTTCGTGGGGCGGGTACTGCGCAGCCTCGACGACTACCGTCTGCCCCGCAAGATGCTGAAGCTGGAAATTACCGAGGGCATCGTCATCCAGAACCTGGAAGACACCATCAGCAAGATGCGCGAGCTCAAGCGCTATGGGGTGAGTTTCGCCATGGATGACTTCGGCACGGGCTACTCGTCGCTGACGTACCTGAAGCGCTTACCGGTCGATGCACTGAAGATCGACCAGAGCTTCGTGCGCGATGCGACGGTCGACCCGAACGATGCCGAGATCGTCCGTGCCATCGTCGCCATGGCCCGCAGCCTGGACCTGGCGGTGATTGCCGAAGGGGTCGAGCTCACAGAGCAGCTGGAGTTTCTGGAGCAGCTGGGGTGCTACCTGTACCAGGGCTACCTACATAGCCGGCCGTTGCCGTTGGCGGAGTTCCGGCAGATGTTGCTGGAAGCACCGGCGGATTACTGACTGGAACCCCGATGTGGCCGCTTTCGCAGGGCCAGGCAAAAAAGGGCACCCGAAGGTCAATCCCAGTCAGTTAAGTAATTTGGGGCCGCTTTGCGACCCTTCGCGGGCACGCCCGCTCCCACATCTTGAATTCACCTGTGGGAGCGGGCGTGCCCGCGAAGGGCTGCACAGCAGCCCCAGTAACGCAGGCATTAACCCAAAGATGCCCTTGTTTACAACGACCCCATCAATTCAGCGCTGGCTTGTCGCCGTTGATCGGGATGCGCTTGGCCTTGGCTTCTTCAGGCACGATGCGCAGCAGGTCGATGCTGAGCAGACCATTGGCCAGGCCGGCAGCCTTGACTTCAATGTGGTCGGCCAAGCGGAACGACAGCTTGAAGGCGCGCTGCGCGATACCCTGGTGCAGGTAGGTCACTTCAGCATCGCCATTGTCACGCTTGCCACCGATAACGGTCAGGACACCCTTTTCGACCTGCAGGTCGAGGTCCTGCTCCTGGAAACCGGCTGCGGCAACCACGATACGGTATTGGTCATCGCCATGCTTTTCCACGTTGTAGGGCGGGTAGCTGCTACCAGCCTCATTACGGGCCGCGGATTCGAACAGGTCATTGAAGCGGTCGAAGCCAACGGAATGACGGAACAGTGGAGCAAGAGAGAAAGCGGTAGTCATGGTCATAAACTCCTGAGTATCAGCAAGTAAGTCATTGCGCGACCCGAATTCGGCATCGCGTACTCAAGAGATAGGGCCAAGACAAAGGCTTTCAAGAGGGTAAATTGAAAAAATCTGCTGGGGGGGGAAACGGGCCGATGGCCGTTCAGGCAACACAGGCCTCGGCCACCGCCTCACAGCCCAGCAACCGGCTGATCCGCGCACAATCATCCTCGCGGCGCAACTCGGCAAACAGCAGCACCGCCTCCGGGTAGCTACGGGTCAGCATGGCCAGCCACTGCTTCAGTCGGCCGGGCGCATAACGCGGTGACAGCTTGGCCTGGGCCTGGCGCCAGAACTCGCGCAGCAGCGGCTGCAGGTCCTGCCAGCCCAGCGGCTGGTAATCACGCCCATCCCGCGCCGCGGCTATCTGCAGGCCAAGGTCAGGGCGCGAAACCAGCCCACGGCCAAGCATGATGTCCTCGGCACCACTGACCTCACGGCAACGCCGCCAGTCGTCCACGGTCCAGATCTCGCCATTGGCAAACACGGGCACCTTGACCACGTCCTGCACCCGCGCCACCCACTCCCAATGGGCGGGCGGCTTGTAGCCCTCGACCTTGGTCCGCGCATGCACCACGAGGTGCGCCGAGCCGCCGTCAGCCAGCGCCATGGCGCAATCCAGCGCGCCGGCCGGGCTATCGAAGCCCAGGCGCATCTTCGCGGTTACCGGGATATGCGCAGGCACCGCGCGGCGCACGGCATGCACGATAGCATGGAGCAACTCCGGCTCTTTGAGCAGCACGGCGCCACCGCGGGACTTGTTCACTGTCTTGGCCGGGCAGCCAAAGTTCAGGTCGATGACCGGCGCGCCCAGTTCACAGGCCAGTGCGGCGTTTTCCGCCAGGCATAGCGGGTCAGACCCCAGCAGTTGCACGCGCATGGGCACCCCGGCAGCCGTCAGCGCCCCCTGGCGCAGCTCGGGCGCCAGCTTGTGGAACGAAGCCGGCGGCAACAGGCGGTCGCACACCCGAATGAACTCGGTGACGCACCAGTCTATGCCGCCCACACGGGTCAGCACGTCGCGCAGGATGTTGTCGACCAGCCCCTCCATGGGGGCCAGAGCAATTTGCATGTCGGGGTCTCGGCGGAAAAAGGCGGCAGTCTAACAAAAAAACCCGGCGTTTCAGGCACCGATCAGCGCCGGCCCATAACCGTCGAGAAATTCTGCCGGCATGCGCCTGGGCTTGCCGCTGGAAAGCTCAATGCAGGCGAAGGTGGTCTGCGCTCGCAGCAGGGTCACACCGTCACGCGGGCGTTGGAGTTGGAAACGCCGGGTCATGCGCAGGCGCTGATCCCAGTCGATGATCCAGGTGGCCAGTTGCAATTCGTCGTCTTCGTAGGCGGCCGCCAGGTAATCGATTTCGTGGCGCACCACAGCCATTGCACGGTCCAGCCGGCGATACGCGGCAAGGTCCAGGCCCAGGCGCTGGGAGTGACGCCAGGCACAGCGCTCCAGCCAGGTGACGTAGACGGCATTGTTGGCGTGGCCGAGGCCATCGATGTCCTCGCTGCCGACGCGCAGGTCGATGACGAAGGGTGTTGGCAGGTCCCAACTCATGTTCGCTTCCTTGGCGCAAAAGCCGATTTAGCAGCGGCGAGCGGGTCAATGTCCAGCGACATCGCCATGCTCCAGGGTCAATGCACCCTGCGCAGCCTGCAGAATGCGTTAGCCAGGCAAAAAGCCATGGCCCTATTCCAGAGCAGGTATGACAGGGAAAACGGGGGAAGGGGAAAAACAAAAGGCTCATTCAATAATCGAATGAGCCTTCAAAGTCCCGCAAAACGCGGGTAAAAAAATT
>NZ_BCBD01000246.1:0-4376 GCF_001320345.1 Pseudomonas sp. NBRC 111127
CCGAGCTGGAACTTGTCGTTGGCCAGCTCCAGCACCTTGACCGCTTCGGCCATGATTTCCGGCCCGATACCGTCACCTGGGAGAATCAGAATCTGCTTGCTCATGCTTTCCTCTATCCATTCACACGGCGCGGCCAAGCGGGCCCCACCGAAAAAAACTTATCGCTCTGCCCACAGCACCAGTACATCGCTGCTGAACGAGCCATCGCTGTCGATCTGATAATACTGCCGTACTTCTTCGCCCATGGCTTGCTGCAATTGGCGGATAGCCACGCGCATCGGCTCGGGGGTACGCATGCGCTCGACCCAGCTGGAAAACTCCAGGCGCAGCGGCTGGCGAGTGTGGCTGCGCACGTGCAAACCGGCTTCGCTAACCTGGCGCTGCCATTCGGCGGCGGAATAATCGCGCACGTGGCTGGTGTCGCGCAGCACTTCGACCGTTTGCAGGTAGGTGTCGAGCAGCGGGCTGCCCGGTGACATCACATCGATGAACGCCGCCACGCCGCCTGGCTTGAGCACCCGGCGCACTTCGCGCAAGGCCAGGCCCAGGTCGCTCCAGTGGTGGGCCGAGTAGCGGCTGAAAACGAAGTCGAACGATGCATCGGCGAACGGCAGGCGTTCGGCCGCGCCGCGTTCGGTGATGATATTGCCCAGGCCGCGCTCGGCAGCGGCACTGGCGACCACATCGAGCATGGCCTGCGACAGGTCGTAGGCGACCACTTCGGCGACCAGCGGCGCAACGTGGAAGCTGACATGCCCGGCACCGCAGCCCAGGTCCAGCACACGGGCGGCGCCCTGCCCTGCCAGTTCGGCCTGGAGCAAGGCAAATTCACTGCCCTGGGCGTGTACGGCGCTGCTGAGGTAGGCACTGGCTCGTTCGCCGAACTGGCGTTGGACCACGTCGGTGTGTTGGCTGCTGGTCATGTCTCGATCCTTTTGGTTCTGGGTTGGCTCTACGGGCGCTATCGCCGGCAAGCCAGCTCCCACAGCAGCACCACAGCCTGAAAGTTGTGGGAACCCTGTGGGCGCTGGCTTGCCGGCGATGAGGCCAGCGAACTCGGCTACATCATTCAGGCATCCCGGAACAGCCAAGGCTGCGCAGCACGGTGCTTGCCTTCGAAGGCCTTGATCGCATCGCTGTCCTGCAGGGTCAGGCCGATATCGTCCAGGCCGTTGAGCAGGCAGTGCTTGCGGAAGGCATCGATCTCGAAGTGCAGCACCTTGCCGTCTGGGCGGGTCACCGCCTGGGCCTGCAAGTCGATGGTCAGCTGGTAGCCCGGGTTGGCTTCCACCTGCTTGAACAACTCGTCCACTTCCTCATCGCTGAGGATGATTGGCAGCAAGCCATTCTTGAAGCTGTTGTTGAAGAAGATGTCAGCGAAGCTCGGCGCAATGATGCTGCGGAAGCCATACTCGTCCAGCGCCCAGGGGGCGTGCTCGCGGCTGGAGCCGCAACCGAAGTTTTCCCGCGCCAGCAACACACTGGCACCCTGGTAGCGTGGATAGTTGAGCACGAACTCCTGGTTGACCGGGCGCTTGCTGTTGTCCTGGTAGGGCTGGCCCACGTCCAGGTAACGCCACTCGTCGAACAGGTTCGGACCAAAGCCGGTGCGCTTGATCGACTTGAGGAACTGCTTGGGGATGATCTGGTCGGTGTCGACGTTGGCACGGTCCAACGGTGCGACGAGGCCAGTGTGCTGGGTAAAGGCTTTCATGCTGCGCTCCCTTGGATCAACTCGCGAACATCGATGAAATGACCGGCTACCGCGGCAGCGGCGGCCATGGCCGGGCTGACCAGGTGGGTACGCCCACCGGCACCCTGACGGCCTTCGAAGTTGCGGTTGGAGGTGGACGCGCAATGCTCGCCGCTCTCCAGGCGGTCCGGGTTCATCGCCAGGCACATCGAGCAGCCTGGTTCACGCCATTCGAAACCGGCTTCGAGGAAGATCTTGTCCAGGCCTTCACGTTCGGCCTGCGCTTTGACCAGGCCCGAACCCGGCACGACGATGGCTTGCTTGACGCTGGCGGCCACCTTGCGGCCCTTGGCGATTTCCGCCGCCGCGCGCAGGTCTTCGATGCGCGAGTTGGTGCACGAGCCGATGAATACGCGGTCCAGCTTGATGTCGGTGATGGCCTGGTTGGCCGTCAGCCCCATGTACTTCAAGGCACGCTCGATCGAGCCACGCTTGACCAGGTCGGCTTCGGCGGCCGGGTCCGGTACGCGCTGGTCGACGGCCAGGACCATCTCGGGCGAAGTGCCCCAGCTGACCTGCGGCTTGATCTGGCTGGCATCCAGCTCGACCACTGTGTCGAACACCGCATCGTCATCCGACACCAGGTCTTTCCACGCTTCGACCGCCTGCTTCCACTGCTCGCCCTTCGGCGCGTAGGGGCGCCCTTCGACGTAGGCAACGGTAGTGGCGTCGGTGGCCACCAGGCCCACACGGGCACCGGCTTCGATGGACATGTTGCAGATGGTCATGCGGCCTTCCATCGACAGCGCACGAATGGCGCTGCCGGCGAATTCCATGGCGTGGCCGTTGCCACCGGCGGTGCCGATCTTGCCGATCACGGCCAGGACGATGTCCTTGGCGGTGACGCCGGCCGGCAGCTCGCCTTCCACCCGGACCAGCATGTTCTTCATTTTCTTGGCGACCAGGCACTGGGTGGCGAGCACGTGCTCGACCTCGGAGGTGCCGATACCGTGGGCAAGGGCCCCGAACGCGCCGTGGGTCGAGGTGTGCGAGTCGCCGCAGACCACGGTCATGCCCGGCAAGGTGGCGCCTTGCTCCGGGCTGATGACGTGGACGATGCCCTGGCGCTCGTCGTTCATCTTGAATTCGACGATGCCGTATTCGTCGCAGTTCTCGTCGAGGGTCTGCACCTGCAGGCGCGACACCTGGTCGACGATGGCCTCGATGCCGCCCTTGCGCTCCGGCGTGGTTGGCACGTTGTGGTCCGGCGTCGCGATGTTGGCGTCGATGCGCCACGGTTTGCGGTTGGCCAGGCGCAGGCCTTCGAAGGCCTGGGGCGATGTCACTTCGTGGATGATGTGGCGATCGATGTAGATCAGGGACGAGCCGTCATCACGGCGCTTGACCTCATGGGCTTCCCAGAGTTTGTCGTAGAGCGTTTTGCCAGCCATCAGACTGTTCCTCATCAGCGTCTTTCTGTGCCAAAAACCCCTTGGCTTGTATGGACGATGCTATGGGGTTAGATTGAATAACTCAAATTCATAATTTTTATGCTTTGGATAGCCAAAAGGAATACCAAACCATGGACCTGGCCAACCTTAGTGCCTTTATCGCTATTGCGGAAAGCGGCAGCTTTTCCGGGGCAGCGGAACGCCTGTTCCTGACCCAGCCCGCCATCAGCAAGCGCATCGCGGGCCTGGAGCAGCAGCTGGACGTACGCCTGTTCGACCGTTTAGGGCGCGAAGTGACGTTGACCGAGGCCGGGCGGGCACTGCTGCCACGCGCTTACCAGATCCTCAACGTCCTCGATGATACCCGACGGGCGCTGACCAACCTGAACGGGGCAGTGAGTGGTCGGCTGACCCTGGCCACCAGCCACCATATCGGTCTACACCGCCTGCCCCCGCTTTTACGGGCGTTCACCCGCGAATACCCAGCGGTAGCACTGGATATTCAGTTCATGGATTCAGAACAGGCCTACGACGAAATTCTTCATGGCCGCGCCGAAATTGCCGTGATCACCCTGGCGCCCGAACCGCACCACCTGGTCAAGGCGGTACCGGTATGGGACGACGCCCTGGATTTCGTCGCGGCGCCCGAGCACCCGCTGGCCAACAACCAGGCAGTGAGCCTGGCCGATGTCGCCCGCCACCCGGCGGTGTTCCCCGGTGGCAACACGTTTACCCACCATATCGTCCAGCGCCTGTTCGAAAGCCAGGGCCTGGCGCCGAACATCGCCATGAGCACCAACTACCTGGAAACCATCAAGATGATGGTATCGATCGGCCTGGCCTGGAGCGTGCTGCCGCGCACCATGCTCGATGAACAGGTTGCACCCATCGCCTTGCCCGGCATACAGCTGTCGCGCCAGCTAGGCTACATTTTGCACACGGAGCGTACGCTGTCGAACGCGGCCAGGGCGTTCATGGCGTTGCTCGACAGCCACGCGGGGTCCGCCTGACCGGCCGTCAGCCCGGCATTTCCAACTCCAAGGACGCGTCTTACGCCAAAGGTCTGGTACCGATGCCCAAAACAGTGAACCGCTTTTTGCGCCTGCCGCGAATACCTGCGGCCGACCCGCAGGAATCCGAGCAGGCCTGGCAGAACGCCCCACAATTGCTGGCCGCGCTCAACGGCGCACGCCTGGGTGCCTGGCTATGGGATATCGAAAGCGGCCGTGTCA
>NZ_BCBD01000247.1:0-4313 GCF_001320345.1 Pseudomonas sp. NBRC 111127
GGTCGGCGCCAAGCTCATCGTGCTCGGCGGCCCGGCCATGCTGATCGGCCTGGGCGGCGGCGCTGCTTCGTCGGTGGCCACCGGCGCCAGCTCGGCTGACCTGGACTTCGCCTCGGTACAGCGTGAAAACCCGGAAATGGAGCGCCGTTGCCAGGAGGTCATCGACCGCTGCTGGCAAATGGGCGATGCCAACCCTATCGCCTTCATCCACGACGTGGGCGCCGGCGGCATCTCCAACGCCTTCCCGGAGCTGGTCAACGACGGTGGCCGTGGTGGCCGCTTCGAGCTGCGCAACGTGCCCAACGACGAGCCGGGCATGGCCCCGCACGAAATCTGGAGCAACGAGTCGCAGGAGCGTTACGTGTTGGCCGTCAGCGCCGTCGACTTCGAGCGCTTCAAGGCCATTTGCGAGCGCGAGCGTTGCCCGTTTGCCGTGGTCGGTGAAGCCACCGAAGAAAAGCACCTGACCGTCAGCGACAGCCACTTCGGCAACACCCCGGTGGACATGCCCCTCGACGTGCTGCTGGGCAAGCCGCCGCGCATGCACCGTTCGGTCACCCGTGAAGCCGAGCTGGGCGATGATTTCGACCCAAGCGAGCTGGACCTGGACAGCGCCGTGCAGCGCGTGCTGAACCACCCGGCAGTGGCCAGCAAGAGCTTCCTGATCACCATCGGCGACCGCACCATCACCGGCCTGGTTGCCCGCGACCAGATGGTCGGCCCGTGGCAGGTTCCGGTTGCCGACTGCGCCGTCACGGCCACCAGCTTCGATGTGTACACCGGTGAAGCCATGGCCATGGGCGAGCGAACCCCGCTGGCCTTGCTGGACGCCCCCGCATCCGGCCGCATGGCCATTGGCGAAACGCTGACCAACCTGGCGGCATCGCGCATCGAGAAACTGTCCGACGTCAAGCTGTCGGCCAACTGGATGTCCGCTGCCGGCCACCCAGGTGAAGACGCGCGCTTGTACGACACCGTCAAGGCGGTCGGCATGGAGCTGTGCCCGGAGCTGGGCATTACCATTCCGGTCGGCAAAGACTCCATGTCGATGAAAACCAAGTGGAGCGACGAGGGCGTCGAGAAGAGCGTGACCTCGCCGATGTCGCTGATCATCACCGGCTT
This sequence comes from Pseudomonas sp. NBRC 111127, assembly GCF_001320345.1. Taxonomy (NCBI): domain Bacteria; kingdom Pseudomonadati; phylum Pseudomonadota; class Gammaproteobacteria; order Pseudomonadales; family Pseudomonadaceae; genus Pseudomonas; species Pseudomonas sp. NBRC 111127. Next base: position 1,123 of record NZ_BCBD01000247.1, read on the forward strand.
CGCCCCGGTCACCGATATTCGCAAGACCTTGACCCCGCAACTGCGCATGGACAAGGGTGAAACCGACCTGATCCTGGTCGACCTCGGCCGCGGCAAGAACCGCATGGGCGCCTCGATCCTGGCCCAGACCTACGGCAAGATCGCGGCCCAGGCACCGGATGTCGACGACGCCGAAGACCTCAAGGCCTTCTTCGCCGTGATCCAGGGCCTGAACGAAGATGGCCACCTGCTGGCCTACCACGACCGTTCCGACGGTGGCCTGGCCGCCACCGTGCTGGAAATGGCGTTTGCCGGCCACTGCGGCCTGGACCTGCACCTCGACCCGCTGACCGACAGCAAGGCCGATGTGGCGGCCATTCTGTTCAACGAAGAGCTGGGGGCGGTCATTCAGGTTCGCCAGGACGCCACCCCCGACGTACTGGCACAATTCAGCGCCGCTGGCCTGGGCGAGGGTTGCGTGGCGGTGATCGGCAAGCCGGTCAATAACGCCGAAGTGTCCATCAGCCTCAATGGCGAAGTGCTGTTCGACGACGACCGCCGCATGCTGCAGCGCCAGTGGGCCGAGACCAGCTACCAGATCCAGCGCCTGCGCGACAACGCCGACTGCGCCGACCAGGAATTCGACCTGCTGCTCGAGGAAGACAACCCGGGCCTGTCGGTCAAGCTGGGCTTCGACGTCAACGACGACATCGCCGCACCGTACATCAAGAAAGGCGTGCGCCCGCAAGTGGCCATCCTGCGTGAGCAGGGCGTCAACGGCCAGGTTGAAATGGCTGCAGCCTTCGACCGCGCCGGCTTCGCCGCCATCGACGTGCACATGAGCGATATCCTTGCCGGCCGCGTCGACTTCGAGGCCTTCAAGGGCCTGGTGGCCTGCGGTGGTTTCTCCTACGGTGACGTGCTGGGCGCCGGTGAGGGCTGGGCCAAGTCGGCGCTGTTCAACAGCCGCGCCCGTGATGCCTTCCAGGCCTTCTTCGAGCGTACCGACAGCTTCGCCTTGGGCGTGTGCAACGGTTGCCAGATGATGTCCAACCTGCACGAGCTGATCCCGGGCACCGAGCACTGGCCGCACTTCGTGCGCAACCGCTCGGAGCAGTTCGAGGCACGTGTGGCCATGGTCGAAGTGCAGAAGTCCAACTCGATCTTCCTGCAAGGCATGGCCGGTTCGCGCATGCCGATTGCCATCGCCCACGGTGAAGGCCATGCCGAGTTCGCCAGCGAAGAAGCGCTGCTGGCCGCCGACATGTCCGGTTGCGTGGCCCTGCGCTATGTCGATAACCACGGCAAGGTCACCGAAGCCTACCCGGCCAACCCGAACGGCTCGCCGCGCGGTATCACCGGCCTCACCAGCCGCGACGGTCGCGTGACCATCATGATGCCGCACCCGGAGCGGGTGTTCCGCGCCGTGCAGAACTCCTGGCGCCCTGACGAGTGGCACGAAGATGCCGCGCTGATGCGCATGTTCCGCAATGCGCGGGTGTGGGTGAACTAAGGCGTGTACAAGCTCGCCTTCTTCGTCCCCGCCAGCCATGTCGACGTGGTCAAGGCCGCTGTGTTCGCCGCTGGTGGCGGGCGCATCGGCGACTATGACCACTGCGCCTGGCAAACCCTGGGCCAGGGCCAGTTTCGCCCGCTGGACGGCAGCCAGCCGTTTCTCGGGCAAACGGGCCGGGTCGAGGTGGTGGAAGAGTGGAAGGTGGAGCTGGTGGTGGCAGACGAGCTGGTAGCCCAGGTCGTCGCTGCGCTCAAGCAAAGCCACCCGTACGAGGCGCCAGCCTATGAGGTGTGGCGGCTCGCCGAGTTCTAGACCGCATCAGGGCTATTCGCGGGCACGCCCGCTCCCACAGGGTTACACAACTTGTGGGAGCGGGCGTGCCCGCGAACAGGCCAGTAAAGCCAGCGCAAGGCTGGCTGTACCGCACCGGATCAGACGGTGCCGATCTCCCCGCCATCAACCCGCTGAATCACCACCGTCGCAGCCCGCGGCCTTACCTTGGTACCCGCTGGCGTCGCGTCCGTAGCGTTGTCGGTGCATGGCCAGTTCCCTGGGTGCTGAATGTTGACGAACAGCGTCTTGTTGTCCGGGGTAAAGGTAATCCCGGTCACTTCGCAACCATTCGGGCCAACGAAGAAGCGCCGCAGGTCCACCTGGTTCTGCGCGTTCACCGGCACCTGTTTGCCGCTGGCGTCCACCAGGTTGGTGGGGATCACCGCCAGTAGCTGGTCGTTGGTGTAGTCGGTGACAGTGCTTTCGCCGTTGTCGGTCTCGAACCACAGCACGCCACGGCTATCGAAGCTCATGCCATCCGGGCTGGCGAACTGGTTCAGTTCGGTGAGGCCGGAACGGTTGATGTCGGCGGTGCCGGCAGCGTTGGCGCCAAACACGAAGATGTCCCAGGCGAAGCTCAACTGGTCGTCGCTGTCGTGCCAGCGGATGATATGGCCATGGCGGTTCGGCCCGCGCGGGTTGGCGGCATCGGCCTTCTCCGGGGTGCGCGCACTGTTGTTGGTCAGGGTCAGGTACACGTCGCCGTTCAGCGGGTTGACCGTGGTCCACTCCGGGCGGTCCATTGGCGTTGCGCCCACGGCATCGCCGGCACCCCGGGTGTTGAGCAGGATGCCCGGCAGGTCGCCGTACAGCGCGCCCAAGGTGCCGCCGCCAGTGGTGGGGGTAGTCACGTCCAGCAGCAGCCAGACGCCGGTACCGTCGGCATTGAAGCGGGCGACGTACAGCTTGCCTTGGTCCAGGTACTTGGCACCAGTGGCCAGTCGGTCGGCCGGGTTGGCATCGGCGGCATCCCACACGGCGCTGGACACCCACTTGTACACGTATTCGTTGTTGGAGTCGTCACCCATGTACCACACCAGTGGCTTGCCCGGCACCGGCAGGCCCGGGGCGCAGCCTTCGTGGCGGAAGCGGCCCAGTGCGGTACGTTTGGTCGCGAGGGTGCTGCTGTCGTAAGGGTCGATCTCGACGATGTAGCCATAGGTGCTGGCTTCGTTGCGGTAGTCGTCGGTGGCGCTGGCGCCCTTGGCGGTCACGTCGAAACGGGCGAACTCGTCGGCTTCCTCGCTGGCGTCGCCGGCTGCACTTTCCCATTTGAACTGGCCGCTGGAAGTGCCCACGCCAATGCGCTGCTGGTCTTCAGGGCGGGTGCCCTTGTTGACGAAAATGCCCGGCCAGTTTTCTT
>NZ_BCBD01000248.1:0-4276 GCF_001320345.1 Pseudomonas sp. NBRC 111127
CGCCAACCCGCTGACCACGATGAACGCAATGATCGCCACCACCTTGACCAAGGCGAACCAGTACTCGAACGCACCGAAGTTCTTCACGCTGACCAGGTTGGTGCCCGACAGCACCAGCATGATCAGGAAGGCGAACAGCCACGAGGGCACGCCCGGGAAGTAGGCATGCAGGATGTCGGCGCCGGCGATGGCTTCGACCGGAATGATCAGTACCCAGAACCACCAGTACAGCCAGCCGATGGTGAACCCGGCCCACGGGCCGATGGCCTCGCTGGCATAGGTCGAGAACGAGCCGCTGTTGGGGTTGGCGATGGCCATTTCACCCAGCATGCGCATGACCAGCAGCACCAGCAGGCCGGTCATGGCGTAGGAGATGAGGATCGCCGGGCCGGCGGTGGCAATGGCATTGGACGAGCCGATGAACAGGCCGGCGCCGATGATGCCGGCGATGGAAATCATGGACACCTGGCGCGAGGTCAGGCCGTGCTGCAAGGAGCGCTGTTTCTTGTTGTCGTGAGAAGCCATGAAGAACCCTCGAATGGGTCGGCCGCGGCATGGCGGCTGAAGGTCGGAGCAGAATTCTTTTAAATTTCTGATGCGCGTTGTTGTTGTTTTGCAAAGACCAAAAGCGGGTTAACGACCTCCTCTTTACATGACCGGTTGTCATTGTTGATCCAGGTCAGTATTAATCTATAGGCCGGGGTCAACAAACGACCTTTTCGAAACACATGATTCCGTTTTGGAATGAACTCCTTACTTTTTTGCTCGGTATTCGCCCGTCATGTCCAAACGCCTGATGCCCTCGACCACCGCCCTTCAGTGTTTCGAAGCGGCCGCCCGCCACCTCAGCTTCACCCGTGCGGCGCAAGAGCTGCACCTGACCCAGAGCGCCGTCAGCAAGCAGGTGGCGCAGCTTGAAGACATGCTCTCGCACTCGCTGTTCCAGCGTATTCGCCGGCGCCTGCACCTGACCCCGGCCGGCGCCCTGTACCTCACCGAAGTGAACAAGATCCTCACCCAGATCGATATTTCCAGCCGCTACATCCTCAGCTATGGCGACGAAACCGAAGTGCTGCGCATCGCTACCCAGCCCACCTTCGGCGCGCGCTGGCTGGTGCCCAGGCTCAAGGGCTTCGGCGACCGCTACCCACGTATTCACCTGGACATACGCAACGAGCTGGAGCCGTTCGACCTGGTCCAGGCCAAGGCCGACATCGCCTTTTTCTTCGGCCAGGGCACCTGGCCCGGGGCAACCTGCATCGAATTGTTCAGTGAAGAGGTCGTGCCGGTGTGCAGCCCGCAGCTACTGGCCAGCCACCCTTTCGACAGTGCCCAGGCACTGACCGAGCACCGCTTGTTGCAGTGCGTGTCGCGGCCCGAAGCCTGGCATGAGTGGTTCCTGGGGCTGGGCTTGCACAGCCAGAACAGCTACCACGGGCCGCGTTTCGACACCTTCTACCTGTGCATCCGCGCGGCCATCGCCGGTTGTGGCATCGCCCTGATCCCACGCTACCTGGTGGCCGAGGAATTGAGCGAAGGCAAGCTCGTGGTGGCCTGGGACCACCCGGTGCCAAGCAATGGCCGGCACTTCATCGCCCATGCCGAACATGCCGCCGAAGTGCCCAAGATAAGGGCTTTTGTGCAGTGGATACGGGAGCGGGTAGCTGAGGGGGATTGATTTGATTGGCGAAGTATCGGCCAGATCACGAATCCATGGAATGACCGCAATCGAATAATTCGTTTGCGGAATAACCTGCGAACACGTTTGGATAATAAGAAACTCGAACAAGGTCCGCGTGCGTCATGAACCAGGAAAGTATCAGCCAGTCGATTGCCATCGTTCACCCAATCACACTTTCCCATGGCCGCAATGCCGAAGTCTGGGACACTGACGGCAAACGTTACATCGACTTTGTCGGCGGTATCGGCGTGCTCAACCTGGGCCACTGCAACCCGGCCGTGGTCGAGGCCATCCAGGCCCAGGCCACCCGCCTCACTCACTATGCCTTCAACGCCGCCCCCCATGGTCCGTACCTGGCGCTGATGGAGCAACTGAGCCAGTTCGTACCGGTCAGCTACCCGCTGGCCGGCATGCTCACCAACAGCGGCGCGGAAGCCGCGGAAAACGCCCTGAAAGTGGCCCGTGGCGCCACCGGTAAACGGGCCATCATCGCCTTCGACGGGGGCTTCCACGGCCGCACCCTGGCTACCCTGAACCTCAACGGCAAGGTCGCCCCGTACAAGCAACGGGTCGGCGAGCTGCCCGGGCCGGTCTACCACCTGCCCTACCCGAGCGCCGACACCGGGGTCACCTGCGAACAGGCACTCAAGGCCATGGACCGCCTGTTCAGCGTCGAGTTGGCCGTGGAAGACGTGGCGGCGTTCATTTTTGAGCCGGTGCAGGGAGAAGGTGGTTTCCTGGCCCTCGACCCGGCCTTCGCCCAGGCCCTGCGCCGCTTCTGCGACCAGCACGGCATCGTGATCATCATCGACGAGATCCAGTCAGGCTTTGGCCGCACCGGCCAGCGCTTCGCCTTCCCGCGCCTGGGGCTCGAGCCCGACCTGCTGTTGCTGGCCAAGAGCATTGCCGGCGGCATGCCCTTGGGTGCAGTGGTCGGGCGCAAGCACCTGATGGGGTCATTACCCAAGGGCGGCCTCGGCGGCACCTACTCGGGCAACCCCATTGCCTGTGCGGCAGCGCTGGCCAGCCTGGCGCAGATGACCGACGAGAACGTGGCTACCTGGGGTGAGCGCCAGGAGCAGGCCATCGTCAGTCGCCACCAGCGTTGGACGGCCTCGGGCCTTTACCCGTTCATCGGGCGCCTGACCGGCGTGGGCGCCATGCGCGGCATTGAATTCGTCAATGCAGACGGCAGCCCGGCCCCGGCGCAACTGGCCAAGGTGCTGGACGCGGCGCGCGCCAAAGGCCTGCTGCTGATGCCCAGCGGCAAGGCGCGGCACATCATCCGCCTGCTGGCACCGCTGACCATCGAGGCCGAGGTGCTCGAAGAAGGGCTGGATATCCTCGAGCAGTGCCTGGCGGAGTTGAACTGAGCGTTACAGGCCCAGTTCTGCCGGGGTGAGCATGTCGGACTCGAACGCGATCCAGCCGCCTTCGAGTTCGGCATGGCCATTGACGATCGGGCCGTAGTAGGTCAGACCGTTCTCCAGGGTGACGCAAATGTGCGTGGCATTCTTTTCAGGCGCCGCGAGCGTACCGACGAAATGCACCTTTTTCAGGGTTTCGGTCACCGCCTCCAGGCCAACGCGCATATTGGGGTTTTCCGAGGCCTCGATATCGCCCCCGCGGTCTTCGGCGCTGATGGTGACGGTGGCGATGTACGGGTACTGGGTGCTCAAGCGGGGTTACCTCAATGGGTGGGTAGGCGTATGGGCGCGTAGAGTACGGCAGGCGTTGCCTGTTGTCTCTACTGGCCTCATCGCTGGCAAGTCAGCGCCCACAGGTATACAGCCCTTGAATACGCTGCAGCCCCTGTGGGAGCGGATTCACCCGCGAAGCGGCCAGCCCTGCAACAGGTGATCTGGCCGCCCCGATCTGTTAGGGTGCCCGCCGATGCACGCCACACCACACGAGGATCCCGAGTGAGCGCCGAAGAACCCCTGATCGCCGACCTGTTCGATGTCGACAAACGTCTGTCCCTCAAGCCGGTGGTGGACTTCAACAGCTACCTGCGCAACGCTTTCGGCGAGGGCCCGTGCCGTTGCCACCGCTGCGTCGAAGGTGCCGACCCCAGCACCTATAGCCACGCGCACACCTTCACCTTCGACGGCCGCCCGTGGCACCGCCGTTTCGCCAGCACCGCCGGCAGCGATGTGGCCCAGGTGCTGAAGAAAGCCTGGCTGTCCTATACCAAGGCCGACCTGAACCTGATCGGCGCGCTGGACCTGGCCACGCTCAAGACCTTCACCGAAGCCGGCCTGCACCCACGCTTGCTGGCCCTGCTACCGGCGTGTGGCCTGGCTCGCGAAGTGGATGGCCAGTGGCTGCTGCAGGCCCAGGCCGACTGACAGCCCGGCGGCACGGCAGGATTCCACGGGTCTGCTAACGTGGTGGAATCCGCCCAGCCGCAGGTAGTCCGCCATGGCCCGCACAACGCCCATCGAGCTGTACCGCAACATCGGCATCGTCGCCCACGTCGACGCCGGCAAGACCACGACTACCGAGCGGATCCTGTTCTACACCGGGGTCAACCACAAGATGGGCGAGGTGCACGATGGCGCCGCGACCATGGACTGGATGGCCCAGGAGCAAGAG
>NZ_BCBD01000249.1:0-4274 GCF_001320345.1 Pseudomonas sp. NBRC 111127
GCGGCCCCCTGCCCTCACTCGGTGCCATGGTTACGCTGGAACGTTTCCTCGCCCATGGCCCTGATCTGCCCCTCTATCAAGGCCTCGAACGGTGCCAGCAGCGCATCGAAGCAGGCCGGTTGCTCCAGTGCATTCAGCGCCCCCACCACGGCCTCGATGGTCGACAACGCCCCTGCCTGCGGCGCCTTGCGCAAGCGATAGCGCGAAGCGGCCACCTGCCCCAAGGTCACCCTCGGCAACGCCTCCAGCAGCGGATTCAGGTACAGCAGCTTGCGCGCCTTGCGCCAGGTGCCGTCGGGCACGATCAGCAGCAAGGGTTGCTCGTCCATTGGGCCATAGGCAGCCAGGGGCTGCGCTTCAGCGCCCGGGAACAACAGCGCCGGGCGGTACCCGGGGGTTGCCAGCAGCGCTGGCAGATCGTCGAATACCTCCCCCACCCGCAGCTCGGCATTGCTCAGGCCTAGGGCAGCCAACCGTGCGGTATTCAGCGCGTGGGCGCTTTCACTGGGGTGCTGCAGCAAGATCACACGGGTTCGGCTGCCTAGCGCAGGGATCAGCGAGCAAAGGCAATGATCAAGCGGGCGCTGGCAGCGCTCGCAACGGGGTCTGGGCATGAGGGTCTCCTTGGCGGGGGTATTTTGCCACAGAACCCTGGCCCGGCTGGCGGGCCTTGCCCTATGCCCTGGCCGCAAGGCGACCACGGCAACCTCAACGGTTGAAGCGCTCCGCCAGGCTGTGCAGGTACTCCGCCATGCGCTCGAGGTCCTGGCTGATTTCTGCCCCCTGGCGCGCCTGCCCGGCACTTTGATCGCACAGCTGGGCAATGCGCACGATCTGCTGGTTGATGTCTTCAGCCACGTGGCTTTGCTGCTCCGATGCCGTGGCCATCTGCTGGCTCATGCCGGTGATGCGGCTCACCGCCTGGGCTATGCCGCTCAACGCCGCCTGCACTGCCTCGACACTGTGCACGCTGTCACGCGAGATCTGCTCGCCACGGCTGGCAGTACTCACTGCGCGCTCTGCCCCGGCCCGCAACGAGGCGATGATCTGGTGGATTTCCTGGGTGGAGGTGCGGGTACGCTGCGCCAATGAGCGTACTTCATCGGCCACCACGGCAAACCCGCGGCCCTGCTCGCCGGCCCGCGCCGCTTCAATGGCGGCGTTGAGCGCCAGCAGGTTGGTTTGTTCGGCGATCGAGGTGATCACATCCACCACACTGCCGATCGACTGGGTCTGTTCCGCCAGGGCGTTCACCGCCTGGCCAATGTCATTGACTGCATCGCTCATGCTGCCCATGGCCTTCAGGCTCTGCAGCGCCAGCTCGCTGCCCTGCTGCGCCAGCTGGTCGGCATCGCCTGCGGCATGCGCCGTGCTCTGCACGTTATGCGTAACCTCCTGGATGGTCGCCGCCATCTGCGCGATGGCGGTGGCCGATTGGTCGGTCTCGCTGCGCTGGCGGTCGAGCATCTGCGCCTGCGCGCCCGACAGGTCGGAAGATTGCGCAGCGCGTGATTTTACCCCCACCCCGGCGTCTACCAGGCGCGTCAGCGCGGTTTGCAGGCGGGCTTCTTCACTGATGATGGCAAGGTCCAACTGGCCCTGCAGCCCCGGGTTGTCGCTGTAGGTGAGCGCCACCAGCGGGCTGGTGAACGCCTTGGGGTGCTCGGCCAGCGTGCGGCGGATGGCCTGGTTCTGACGGTGCTCGACCAGGTACCAGGCTACCAGCAGTACAACCATCAACACCCCTAGCGCGGCATAGGGTGGCAACCACAGGTAGCCCGCCGCCGACACCAGGCCGGCGCCGAGCAATGGCCAGCCCTGGCGCAGGCCATGGCCCAGGCGCGCCGCCCACGATACCGGCCGGCGGCCGGCACGCAGGCGTGCGTACAACGCCTCGGCACGGCGGATCTGCTCACGGGTCGGTACCGAACGCACCGACTCGTAGCCGCTGATGCGGCCCTGTTCGTAGACTGCCGTCACGTAGGCACTGACCCAGTAGTAATCGCCGTTTTTTGCCCGGTTCTTGACCACGCCCATCCACGGCTTGCCTTGCTTGATGGTGTCCCACATATGGCCGAACACCGCCGGCGGCATGTCTCGGTGACGCACCAGGTTGTGCGGCTGGCCCACCAGCTCGTCGTAGGTGAACCCGCTGATCGCCACGAAGGCGTCGTTGCAATACGTGATGCGGCTGTTCAAGTCGGTGGTGGAAATCAGCCGTTGTTCACTGGGGAATGTTCTTTCGTGTTCAGTGACTGGCAAATTCATGCGCATCGTCGGGCGATCCTTGCAGGATGAAAAGAAGGGAAATCATCAGCGCAAGTTGATATGTAGCAGAGCGCTATGAGGTTAGCGGCACACGTGTGCAGGAATTTAGCGGCCTGCCGACAGAATGTATGAACATTCTGTTTATCAGCCTACGTTGAGCTGGCTTTTCAGCAGGTCGCGGAAGGTCTGGATCAGCGGTTCGCGGCTGCGCCCACGCCGGATGATCAACGAGAACGGTGCCTGATAACCGAACGTCGCCGGAGACAACACGCGCAAGTCCCCTTTGTCGACCCAGGCCTGGGCGTAGTGCTCGGGCAGGTAGCCGATGTAGGCGCCCGACAGAATCAGGATCAACTGCGCCTCCATGCTCTCAACCGTCGCCGCGCTGTGCTTGAAACCATGCCGGGCCAGCTCGGCCTGGCTCCAGTAGCCGCGCCCGACCATGCGCTGCTGGGTCACCACCTGCTCGGGAATGCGCCGCTCGCTGTACAGCGGGTGGCGGCTGCTGCAGTACAGCCAGTGCTGCTCGCGGTACAGCGGCTGGTACAGCAGGCCACTCATGCGTGAAGAAAACGCGCCAATTGCCAGGTCCAGGCGGTTGTCCTGCACCCCCAACTGCAGCTCGTAAGGGCTGGACACCGACAAGTGCAGGTGCACGGCCGGGTGCTCCTGGCTGTAGGCACCAATGGCTTCAGCCAGCGGCAGGGCGCGATCGCCCACCGTGGAGTCGATCACCCCCAGGTTGAGGGTGCCGCGCAGCTCGCCCTTAAGGGCCGCCGCGTATTGCTCGAACCCGTCCAGTTCGGCCAACAGGCGCAGGGTTTCCTGGTGGAACAGCTCACCCTTGCTGGTCAGGCTGAAACCGCCCCGGCCACGGTGGCACAGCACGATACCCAGGGCACCCTCCAGCTGGCTCATGTAGGTACTGATGGCCGAAGTCGACAGGTTCAGCTCACGCTGGGCGTTGGCGAAACCCTGGTGGCGCACCACACTGATGAAGATACGCAGCAGTTTCAGGTCGGGCAAAGTCGAGGCCATGGGGCAACGGTTCCACAGGGTGTTTGCGCGCAGTCTAACCGCTGCGCCGGGCTTTAGTTCAGAAATTCCTGAACTAAGTATTTGTCGGTAGCGATTCTTCCATGGCACTACCTTGCGCAGACTGGCCGAAATGTCCCTGCCCGCTGGCAAAAACCGAACTGGAAAGCGCGCAGCGGCACAGGTTCGAACAAACAGAACAATCGACCGACTGATGAGGCCCACCGTGGACAAGACTCTCCACCAACCACTGGGCGGCAACGAAATGCCGCGTTTCGGCGGCATCGCCACCATGCTCCGCCTCCCCCACCTGCAAAGCGCCGAAGGCCTGGACGCAGCCTTCATTGGTGTGCCGCTGGACATCGGCACCTCGCTGCGCTCCGGTACACGCTTCGGCCCCCGGCAAATCCGCGCCGAATCGGTGATGATCCGCCCGTACAACATGGCCACCGGCGCCGCCCCGTTCGACTCGCTGTCGGTCGCCGACATAGGCGATGTGGCCATCAACACCTTCAACCTGCTGGACGCCGTGCGCATCATCGAAGAGGCCTACGACCAGGTCGTCGAGCACAATGTGATTCCCCTGACCCTGGGCGGTGACCATACCATCACCTTGCCGATCCTGCGGGCGCTGCACAAGAAGCACGGCAAGATCGGCCTGGTGCACATCGACGCCCACGCCGACGTCAACGACCACATGTTCGGCGAGAAGATCGCCCACGGCACCACCTTCCGCCGGGCGGTGGAAGAAGGCCTGCTCGACTGCGAGCGCGTGGTGCAGATCGGCCTGCGCGCCCAAGGCTATACCGCCGACGACTTCAACTGGAGCCGCCGCCAGGGCTTCCGCGTGGTTCAGGCCGAAGAGTGCTGGCACAAGTCGCTGGAGCCCTTGATGGCCGAAGTGCGGGAAAAAGTCGGCGGCGGCCCGGTTTACCTGTCGTTCGACATCGACGGCATCGATCCGGCCTGGG
>NZ_BCBD01000250.1:0-4209 GCF_001320345.1 Pseudomonas sp. NBRC 111127
GCTGCTGGGCGGTGACCCGGCGCTGGCCGCCCCGTTCATGGGCGGTGAGTTCGCCACCATCTACTTGTCGCCCAAGGACTACCACCGCGTGCACATGCCGCTGGCCGGCACCCTGCGCGAGATGGTCTACGTGCCGGGCCGCCTGTTCTCGGTGAACCAGACCACTGCTGAAAACGTGCCCGAGCTGTTCGCCCGCAACGAGCGGGTGGTCTGCCTGTTCGACACCGAACGCGGGCCGATGGCCGTGGTGCTGGTGGGTGCGATGATCGTTGCTTCGATCGAGACCGTGTGGGCCGGCCTGGTGACGCCGCCCAAGCGTGAGCTGAAGACCTTCCGATACGACGACGCCAGCCGTGCGCCGATCCATCTGGAGAAAGGTGCCGAGCTGGGGCGCTTCAAGCTGGGTTCTACGGCTATCGTGTTGTTCGGGCCGCAGCAGGTGAAGTGGGCCGAAAGCCTGGGTGCCGGCTCTGCCGTGCGCATGGGGCAGCAGCTGGCGGCGCCTGTGCAGGCTTGAAGGCCTGATAAAACCTGGGCCGCTTTGCGGCCCTTCGCGGGCATGCCCGCTCCCTCAGAGTGAGGTCGCGCTCAACCTGTGGGAGCGGGCATGCCCGCGAAGGGCTGCAAAGCAGCCCCAAATTTCCGGATCAGCCGCGCGCGTCGCGGTCGCGCAAGCCCAACAGGTACAACACGCCATCCAGGCCCAGGGTAGAAATCGCCTGCTTGGCCGACTGGCGCACCAGCGGCTTGGCGCGGAATGCCACGCCCAGGCCGGCGAGTGCCAGCATTGGCAGGTCGTTGGCGCCATCGCCCACGGCAATGGTCTGTTCCAGTTGCAAGCCCTCATCGCTGGCCAGTTTCTGCAGCAGTTCGGCCTTGCGCTGGGCATCGACGATCGGCTCGACCGCCACACCAGTCACCTTGCCATCCACCACTTCCAGCTCGTTGGCGAACACATAGTCGATACCCAGGCGCGCCTGCACCTGGCGGGCAAAATAGGTAAATCCACCGGACAGGATGGCCGTCTTGTAACCCAGGCGCTTGAGCTCGGCGAACAGGTTTTCCGCGCCTTCGGTCAGGCGCAGCGAGGCGCCGATCTCGTCCAGCACGCCCACATCCAGGCCCTTGAGCAGCGCCATGCGCTCCTTGAAACTGGCGCGGAAGTCCAGCTCGCCACGCATGGCCCGTTCGGTGATCGCTGCCACCTGCTCACCCACGCCAGCCGCCTTGGCCAGCTCGTCGATGACTTCGGCCTCGATCAGCGTCGAATCCATGTCGAATACCGCCAGGCGGCGGTTGCGGCGGAACAGGTCGTCTTTCTGGAAGGCAATGTCGACGCTCAGCGCCTGCGCCAGGGCGAAGAAATCGGCACGCAGGGCCTGGGCATCGCTCGGCACCCCACGCACGGATATCTCGACCGCCGCCTTGCCCTTGTCGGTGTCGGCGTCCAGCGCCACCCGGGCCGACAGCCGCTCGATGCGTTCGATCGTCAGGCCGTACTGGCTGATCACCGCACTGACCCGCTGCAGTTGCTCGGGGGTGATCTTGCGGCTGAGCAGGGTCACCACATGGCGCGCCTCACCATGGCCGTCGGCCCAGTGCTGGTAGTCCGCCTCGGAAATCGGCGTATAACGGGCCTGCAGGTTCAGCTCGTGGGCCTTGGCTTGCACACCCTGCAGCAAGGCAGTTGCCACTTCGTTGTCAGGGATATCGACCAGGATGCCGAACGACAGGGTGCCGTGCATGACCGCCAGGCCGATGTCGAGGATACTCACACCGCCCTGCAGCAGGACGCCGGTGATTGCCGCAGTGAGACCGGGACGGTCCTCACCGGTGATGTTGATCAGGACGATTTCGCGCACAACCTGGCTCCGACTTCGATGAAAAATGCGCATTCTACCGACTTTCCATGACCATCGGGCGCCAACGATACTTTGCCGACAAAACCCGGCTCGCTATACTCCCCCCACTTTCTTGCCATTAAGAGCCGAGCTCTGTGAACCGGCCCACGCCCGTCAAACCAGACAACTTCTTCCTGATGATCTATCGTGCCCTGAGTCAACGTCGCGTGCCGCTGGCACTGCGCATCGCCTGCACCAACATCTTCCTGGTGGCGCTGGCACTGGTGATCTACGCCTGTGTGATGGGCCTGCAGTTCAAGCAGGCCATGCACGAGCAGGCCGACGCCCTTGGCCAGAGCCTGACTACGCAAACGGCCACTTCGGCGACCGAACTGCTGGTAGCCAACGATATCCTCAGCCTCAACGTGCTGCTGGGCAACCTGGTGAAAAACCCGCTGGTGGCCCACGCGGCCATCTACAGCGTGGACAACCGCATCCTCGCCGAAGCCGGGCAACGCCCGCGCAATAGCCTGCTGGGCGAGGCCGAAGGCGTGTACCAGACCAAGATCAGCTTCCAGGACGTGGCTGCCGGGCAGCTGCGCATCAGCCTGGACATGAGCCAATTCCAGCAACCCATGCTGATCAGCCTGCAAAGCATGGGCATTCTGGCGGCCATCCTGCTGGCGCTGGCCTTGGCCCTCAGCTTGCGCCAGGGCCGCTACATCACCCTGCCATTGCTGCAGTTGCGGGTATGGCTGCGCGACCCGCAGTACTACACCCCGGCCACCGACCGCCAGGATGAAATCGGCGACATCGCCCGCCAGCTGCATGCGCGCCTGGCGCCACCGCCGCCACCAGAGCCGGAGCCAGAGCCTGAGGAATACGACGATGAACCGTACGACGACCCGCATCACGCCAGCCCGGCACCCAAGGCCGCGCCGCGCGCCAAGGTCGCCGCAGTGCCAGACGAGGAAGATGACGAAGCGTTCGCCGGCCTGCTCGACGACGACACTGCACCAAGAACCGCAGTGGTAGACGAGTCCGACGAACCGCACCTCAGCGCCATCCTCGCAGTGCAGCTGGGCTCCCAGGAGCAACTGCGCCGTCTGCCGCGTACCCGCCTGACCGAACTGACCGAGCGTTACCGTGACTGCCTGGAGCATGCGGCATCGCTGTACGACGGCGAAACGCACACACTCAACGATGGCAGCACCCTGGTGCTGTTCCACAGCCGCGTATGTGGTGAGGACTACCTGACTAACGCAATCTGCTGCGGCGAGCTGTTGCGCGCCCTGGGCCATGCCCTGCAGATCGAAGTGGCCGACAGCGGCATCACCTTGCAATTGCAGCTGGGCCTGGTATTGGGCAACGATCTGCACGGGCTGGAGCTGGTAGACGTGTTGATCGCCGAAAAAGCCCAGGATGCCCTGGCGCTGTCGCAGCACAGCCGCAACCTGTTGCTGGTGGAGCGGCAGATCAGCGATGACGCACTGATTCGCCAGCGCGCACGCATTCGCCCGATTGCCAGCCCTGAGGGCGCCTGCTGCGTAGAGCGCCTGCTGGAACCGTACCCTTCGATGCTGGAACGGCAACTGGCGCGCATGCACGAGCGTCGGGCCTGACAGGCTGCGCTGGGTACTGGGGCTGCCGCGCAGCCCCTTCGCAACGCCAGGCCGCGCCTACAGGGCCCGGCCCAGCTTCGCAATGGTTTGACGCAGACATGAAAAAGCCCGCAGCATCGCGGGCTTTTTTGCACCTGGCGGTTAAGTCAGAACCGATAGACTTCCATATCGGTGCGGATCGGCGAGGCCATCGGGATTCTGGACTTTTCCGGCGCCTTCTTCACCTGCACCGGTGCAGCCGGCTTTTTCGGCGTTTCTTCAGCGATTGCCGGCTGGTTGGCCAGCGGCTTCACCGCCGTGCTCAGCTGCTCGGCCAGCTTCTGCAGCAATTGGCCCTGGGCCTGTACCTGCGACGACTCGCTGCCCTCATGTGGCTGTTCGAGGTGCACGATACGGTTGTCACGTACACGGCCACGGCGGTCCAGCAGGCGCCACTGGGCGTCGAGGATGGCCGGTTGGTCCTTGCCAGAGTCCAGACGGGTAATCGACAGCAGCACCTGTACATCCGGCGTGAAACCGGCCGTTGCCGGGGCCAGTACCACACGCTGGCTGTCCAGGCGCCAGGCCAGCTGGCGCACCAGCAACTGGTCGATGTCCGACGACAGGCTACCCGCCCAACGACCGTCGGTCGCCGCGCTCAGGCTGCCATCGGCCTGGCGCTGCAGGAACGTCTCGCGCTGCAGGTAATCGGCCACCGATACCGGCCCGAGGACAACGGCCATGCCCGCACTCTGCGACGGCTGGCC
>NZ_BCBD01000251.1:0-4205 GCF_001320345.1 Pseudomonas sp. NBRC 111127
AACGCGCACGTCCTGCCTGGCTGCCCAGTTGCGCATTCCAACGGATTACTTGCCTGATTCTCTGAACCTGCCACCCGGTTCAAACCGGTGGCCGCTGGCCTGTGCTAGCGTTTCCCCACCGGGGAACAATGTATTCCCCACCCGACATGACCCCGCGACAACAACCGATGACTGGCAGGTGAACCATGGAACTACGCATCAACCAGAAGACCTACCAGGTCGAGGCGGACGCCGACACGCCCCTGTTGTGGGTGATCCGCGATGACCTGGGGCTGACCGGCACCAAGTATGGCTGCGGCCTGGCCCAGTGCGGCGCGTGTTCGGTACTGGTCGACGGCAACGTGGTCCGTGCCTGCGTCACCCCGGTGGCCGGCGTGGTCGGCCGCGAGGTCACCACCATCGAAGCGATCGAAGCCGACCCGGTCGGCCAACGGGTGGTCACGGCGTGGGTTGATCACCAGGTGGCTCAGTGCGGCTACTGCCAGTCCGGCCAGGTGATGGCGGCCACCGCGCTGCTCAAGCACACGCCCAAACCCAGCGCCGAGCAGATCGACGCAGCCATGGTCAACCTGTGTCGCTGCGGCACCTACAACGCCATCCATGCCGCCATGCACGACTTGGCCCAAGGGGAGCAGGCCTGATGAACACACCCGTCGATACCCCTGCCGAACTGCTCGGCCTGCAGCGCGGCGAAACGGTCAACCTGTCACGCCGTCGCTTCCTCGCCGGCACTGCCGTGGGCGCACTGGTGCTGGGCTTCGGCCTGCCGGTGGGCGTGCCGCGGGTACAAGCCGCGGCCGCGGCCACAGCAGAACGCGGCACCCAAGTGCCGGCGTTTCTGGAAATTCGCCCAGACGGTACGGTGCGCCTGCTCAGCCCGTTCATGGAAGGTGGCCAGGGGCCGTTCACCGCCATGGCCCAGATCGTCGGTGAAGAGCTGGACGTGGACCCCGCGCACTTCGTGGTCGAAAGCGCGCCACCCGGCGAAGCCTATGTGGTGATGGAAAACGGCATGCGGATTACCGGCGGCAGCATGTCGGTACGCATGAGCTACCCCACCATGCGCCGCCTGGGCGCCCTCGCCCGGGCCATGTTGCTGCAGGCTGGCGCCGAAAAACTGGGGGTGCCGGTGGCCGAACTGTCGAGCACCCCGGGTAACGTGGTACATACCACGAGCGGCCGCTCGGTGCCTTACGGCGAACTGGCCGGGCGGGCCATGGACCTGCCGGTACCCGACCCGGCCAGCGTCAAGCTGCGCGACCCTGCCCAGTTCCGCTGGATCGGCAAGCCGGTTCGGCGCCTGGATGCCTACGACAAATCCACCGGCAAAGCCCAATACTGCATCGACATCAAGGTGGACGGCATGCTCCACGCCGCCGTGCAGCATGCGCCGCGCCTGGGCATGACCGTTGGCAGCCTGCGTAACGAAGGCCAGGTCAAGGCCATGAACGGCGTGCACTCGGTGCATCAGTTGCCAGGGGCGGTAGCGGTGGTCGCTGAACGCTGGTGGCACGCCAAGCGCGCCGTCGAAGCCCTTCAAGTCGACTGGCAAGAGCCAGCCGCCGACAGCACGCTACGGGCCATGCCGGCTGATTTTTCCAGCGACGGCTGGCGCGAGCACCTGGCCACGGTCGATGGCCCGGCGCGCGATGAAGAAAACGAAGGCGATGTAGCGCGTGCCTTGGCCAATGCCAAGACCCGGGTCGAGGCCAGCTACCACAACCAGTACCTGAACCATGCCCAGCTGGAGCCACCGTCGGCCCTTGCCCGCTTCAATGCCGATGGCACGCTGGATGTCTGGCTGCCCAACCAGGCGCCGGACATGTTCCGCGACGACATCGCCCAACGCACCGGCCTGCAAACCAGCCAGATCAACCTGCACTCGCCACTGTTGGGCGGCTTCTTCGGCCGCCACTTCCTGTACGAATCGGCCAACCCCTACCCGCAGGCCATTGCCCTGGCCAAGGCGGTGGGCCGGCCGGTCAAACTGATCTGGAGCCGCGAAGAAGAGTTTCTGCGTGATGTACTGCGCCCGGTCGCCGTGGTGAAGTTCCGCGCTGGGCTTGATGCCGACGGCCTGCCGGTGGCCATCGAAGCGGTCAGCGCCACCGAAGGCCCGACCGAGGCCCTGGCGGGCAAGCAGGGCGACAAGGTCGACCCCACCGCGCTTGAGGGGCTGTCGGGCAAGGCCTATGCCATCGCCAACAAACGCATTGCCCAGGTCTATGTCAAAGGCCCGGCCATGCTCGGCTACTGGCGCTCGGTGGGCAACTCGCTGAACGACTTCTTCTATGAGTCGTTTCTAGACGAACTGGCCGACAAAGGTGGCAAGGACCCGTTCGAACTGCGCCTGCACCTGCTGCGCGACAACCCCCGGCTGACCACCCTGCTGAACGCGGTCGCCGACTTGTCCGGGGGCTGGAATCGCGGGCCGTTCACCGCCGAAGATGGCAGCAAGCGGGCCCGTGGCGTGGCCATGGCCTCGCCCTTCGGCTCGCACGCAGCCGTCATCGCCGAAGTGTCGATGGAGAACGGCCAGGTCAAGGTGCACGATATCTGGCAGGCCATCGACCCCGGCAGTATCGTCAACCCGGCCATCATCGAGCACCAGGTCAATGGGGCGGTGGCGTTGGGCCTGTCGCAGACGCTGTTGGAAGAAGCGGTGTACGTGGATGGCAAGCCGCGCGCGCGCAATTACGACCTGTACCCGATCCTGCCGCCTTCGCGCATGGCACGGGTACATGTGCGCATTGTCGAAAGCGGGGCGAAAATGGGCGGCATTGGCGAACCGCCACTGCCCGCAGTCGCGCCGGCAGTGGCCAACGCGGTGGCGCAACTGACCGGCCAGCGCGTACGCAGCCTGCCAATGAGCCGCCACACCTTCAGCTGACGCACAAGGATTGCCCCATGACCCATCGTTTCGCAAGAACCGCTGGTTGGCTGGCGCTGCCGTGCCTGATCGCGGCGGGCCTGCTGGCCTGGTATGTCACCCGCGAGCCCGCTTCGCCGTTCACCGACGCGCAGGCCGACACCGCCGCCGCAGCGCTGGTCAGCCGTGGCGAGTACGTGGCCCGGCTCAGCGACTGCGTCGCCTGCCACAGCCTGCCAGAGGGCCAACCGTTCGCCGGCGGGCTACAAATGGCCACTCCGCTGGGGGCCATTCATGCCACCAACATCACCCCCGATCGCGACACTGGCATCGGCGCCTACAGCCTGGCGGACTTCGACCGCGCCGTGCGCCACGGCGTGGCACCCGGTGGCCGGCGCCTGTACCCGGCCATGCCCTACCCCTCGTACGCCAAACTCAGCGATGACGACGTAAAGGCCCTGTATGCGTTTTTCATGCACGGCGTGCAGCCGGCCAAGCAAGCCAACTTGCCCAGCGATATCCCGTGGCCGCTGAACCTGCGCTGGCCCATTGCGCTGTGGAACGGCCTGTTTGCCCCGACCGCGCCGTACACCGCCCAGGCGGGGCAGGACGCGCAGTGGAACCGAGGTGCCTACATCGTCCAGGGCCCTGGCCACTGCGGCAGTTGCCACACGCCGCGTGGTTTGGCGTTCAACGAAAAGGCCCTGGACGACAGCGGCACAGCGTACCTGGCCGGGGCATTGCTCGATGGTTGGTATGCACCGAGCCTGCGTGCGGACCACAACACCGGGCTGGGGCGCTGGAGCGAAGCTGAAATCGTCCAGTTCCTCAAGACCGGCCGCAACCGCCATGCCGTGGTATTCGGTTCGATGACCGAGGCATTCAACAACTCCACCCAGTTCATGACTGACGACGACCTGGCCGCCATCGCCCATTACCTGAAGTCGCTCCCCGGTGACCCTCAGCGCGATGGCGCGCCCTGGCAGTACCAGGCGGTGTCGGCTGCCGAGCGGCTGGACGCCCCCGGGGCGCACACCTACGTGACCCGCTGCGCGTCATGCCATGGCCTGGACGGCAAGGGCCAGGCGCCATCGATGCCACCACTGGCCGGGGCTACATCGGCTTTGGCCAAAGAAGACGCGTCGGCGATCAATATCACCTTGAACGGTTCACAGCGGGTAGTGTCTGCTGGAGTGCCTGATGCTTACCGTATGCCGGCCTTTCGCGAGCAACTGGGGGACAAGGAGATCGCCGAAGTGCTGACGTTCGTGCGCTCGGCCTGGGGCAACCAGGGCAGCGCGGTGGACGCGCAGGCGGTAAGCAAGTTGCGCGGGCA
>NZ_BCBD01000252.1:0-4170 GCF_001320345.1 Pseudomonas sp. NBRC 111127
TCTTCTTGGCCTGGGCCTCGACTTGGACGGTGAGCAGGACGCGGGCTTTCTCCGACTCCAGGGCCATCTGGAGGATTTCCAGCTTGCTGAGGTCGGCAGGTGCGGCTGGCTTGGATTCAAGCGCAGTCATGCGATCGAAAACCTTGGCCTGCAGCTCGTAGCTGTACGACATTGCCATCAAGCACGCTTCCCGCTTCGGGAATGAATAGCCGCGACGAGCGCGCCCATAGCCGTCAGGGAGATCGGCTGAAAAATCAGCCGATGTCGCGCCGAGCACTTCCGGCACCTTGGCCAGGAAGTTCTTGTGCATCAGCTTTGGGTATCCCTCGCAAGGGAAGCTCATGCCGGCGGCATAGGCCTTGGCCTTCCTGTCGTCATTGATGAAGTCAACGAGTTCAAGGCTCGTCATCATCGGCGCCACGAAATCGTGGTTCGCATTTTGTGGCGCGAGGGCCACGGTATTGCTTTGGATGGTCTGGTGCATATATGATGACCTCACACAAGCGTTACGAATGCAGTACAAGAAGCCACCCTGCCCGGTGGTTTTTTTGTGCCTGCCATTTGAGGGTCTCTTGAGCCCCTATGTGAGGGCCTCACCTATCCGGTAGAGGGCCTCTTCAGTCCCACCAGCTCCAAAACCGGGGCCTTTCGCCTTCCTACGAATACAGTTGCGCCGGACGTAATTGCTTCGAGCAAGACCTCATTCACGGCCTCCTCAAACGTCCAACCCCTGGCTTCCATCAGGCGATGAATCTTGGTTCTGGTTTCTGGCGGCACGTTCTCTTCACAAAATTCCATCGTGCCCTCCTGAGGGCCTCTAGCCCGCGATATCCTTCAGATCGTCAGGCATGAGGGCTTCGATGCCGCCATTCACAGCGGCCCACTCGAGCATCTCGAACAGGTAGGTCGCGTACTCGCGGCGAGCCTTGTGGGCAGCGCGCTGCAGTTGCCGATCAAGCAGTGGATAAAGCCGGACCTTCCTCGCCAGGTCTCGACGTTGTGTCAGTGGGTCTTTGAATCCCATAGGGGTACTGCTCCTTGCGGTTGGAATTTGTTAGGCGGCGGATTTCTGGGAAGGGAACGGGCGTTGCTCAACCGCTTCGAATCCGCCATCGGGAAGCTGGAACACGCTGATGTCGCGCTTAGCGATCAGCGCCTTGTGGATTGCCGGGGCCGTCACACGAAGAAGCCTGGCGGCTTCGGACTGCCCTTTTTCAGCAACGAATTTGTCGAGGGGGGTCGCGTTCATGGTCTGGCCTCGGTTGTTCATGAGCCAGATATTAACCATCGGTTGATTCTTTGTCCATACCGATGGTTTCTGCCATTTATTTAACCGTTGGTATATGTTCGCGCCATGACTAAGAAACGAATCCTCCCCCCTGACCGCCTGGCTGAATGCGAGGCGGCGCACGCTCTTTTCTTGGCGCGCAAGAACGAGTTGAAGCTCAGCCAGAAGAAAATCGCCGACGAGGCAGGAATGACGCCGGCTGCGGTGAATCTCTACTTCAAGGGCATCAACCCGCTGAACGCCAAGTTCGCCGCGGTGCTCGCGCGCCTACTAGGCGTGCCGGTAGAGAAATTCAGCCCTCGGCTTGCCGATGAGATACGCGGCATGCGCATGGCTCCGTCTGCCGATGCCGACCACAAGGCCGGAGCTGCGGAAAAGGTCATGGCTATGCTGCGCCAGCATGCGGGGAAGAAGCTGGACGATGAGGCCCAGCAGAAAATCGCGGCGGCCGTGGCTGATTCCCTGGTGGATGAACGCCCGAGCAATGTCGTGTCTGCGGACTTCTCGGGACTCAAGGTCAAGAAGGACGAAATTTTCATCCCTCAATACGACATTCGCGCCTCGATGGGCCACGGCCAGGTGCCCCCGGACTACACGGAGGTCATGCGCAATGTCATCGTGAAGGAATCGGTTCTTCATGAGAAGGGCGTGACGTACACATCCCAGTCTGCGCTGGCCATGATCTTCGGCTGGGGCCAGAGCATGGAGGGCACGATCAACGATAAAGACCCGCTCATCGTGGACCGTGGCGTGAACGAATTCGTGGGAGACGGTATCTACGTGCTGACATGGCATGGACACCTGTACATCAAGCGCCTGCAGTTCTTCGATGAAGACCATTTCTGGCTAATCTCGGATAACGAGAAGCACAAGGATCAGCAGGCCAGGATCGATGACGTTACAATCCATGCCAAGGTCTTGCTCATCTGGAACGCCAAAAAGGCGTAGCTGGCCGGGAATTTACTGCAGCGTTGAGAGGGATCTTGTGTCATTCATAAAGAAGCTAGTGATCGTGCTGATCCTCATGGCTGCCGCCGGATACCTTGCGATCATATGGGATGCCCATAAGGGCCTGGTGGAAACAAGTGAAAAACTTGCCAGGCAGCTTGGCGCCGAAATTATTGATAGCCTAGCTGATGCCGGACCGGACTGTCAGAGATCCGTAAATATTGACTCGATCGTTGTGAAAACCGATTCCCCTTTTTCGAGTTCTGGCACGGCCTCAATTTACATTTCTGGAGCGAATGGCCGAGCTCTTGCGCTTGATTACTCGATTTCTGCGGCTGGCCAGAAGGTCTACCTCAAGCCAAAAAATACCACCTCCAATCAAGCGCAGATCATGCAATTCGCCTTGAGCGGATGCCGGTAGCCTTTCCGAGCGCCAATATTGAGCCCGCCTAGAGCGGGCTCTTCCGTTTCAGAAGGGAGCTTCTTCCTCAACAGCCTCCAGCTCTTCAATGGGCGCCTCGCGATCCTCATCGCTCTGCATTTCCCACTCGATTTTTATCCCGCCCTCCTCCAGCTGCGTGATCTCCAAGCCGTCAGTCTCGCCAAGGATGCGCATCATCTCGTCCCATTCAGCATCCCCATCCGTGTCCAGTCGATGAATGGCAACCCAGCGCTGCTCCTGCGCTTTTGGATGGTTGATCATGTTGGACATCCTCAAGCCCAGCCGCTCTAGCGCGGTCATTCCTTGGCGCTGCTGCGTTGGCGCCGTCTTGTTTTGCTTGGCCATGACACCTCCTTAACGACTGTATATGCATCCAGTTATTCGAATCATAGCGCACGCCCTCAAAAAATAAATTAACCATCGGTATTGACGACAAATCTATACCGATGGTTAACTACATCCATCGAGGCGCTACACAGCCCCTCGGGAGGCCCTCAAGGCTCACCGCTCTTTACACAACTCAACCGATTCAAGCTCCTGCCGGGAAAGGCGTTAGCGAATCCACATAGCCATGCGGCTCCCTGGGATTGGCCGTATCGACCTCGGTAAGCGGGAGCGGCAACACGAATTTTTGAATTAGCGCCCTGAGCTTCGGCACAGATGGGCGCCGGACCTCATGCACCCTGCCCCATCAAATCAGGGCACCAGAGCTGCAGCGTGCATGTTGTAAGGACCCTTGATCCAGGCGAACAGATGCTGATTGCCGACCTGGGGAGGAAGCTCGCCGCCCGAACCAAGCCCAAGGATGGCGCCTGACCTGCGATCAGCAGCGGGAATGGCGCCCACATTGCTGACGCAACAAACCGCGACCGACGCCAGTAGCGGGTCGCGGTGCACCACGAGATTCACTGAAGCACCTGGGCTACCGGGTGCTTTGGGAATCCACTGGAGGAGCACAGCATGAGCATCACATTCGACGCGGATAGCGTCAGCGTTGAGAGCATTGGCCGGAACAGTCAGGTGCGCGTGACGGTTGAAGGCAAAGGTAGCGACATTGCTGAGTCGCTCCACATCGACGACCGCCTGCACGACCTGGATCCGCACGAAATCGTGAACCACATCGGCGCGGGTAATCTGCTGGAAACCATGGACGAGGCCGAGATCTCCGAATGGCTGACCAGCAGCGATGTCGATCCGACGGAATTCCTCAGCGCCATTGGCGAGGAAGAGGTTTTGCGCTGGCTCAACAACGAGTGAGCGCCTCGTCAGCCTGACGTTAACTGCCCGATGCCCTGCTCCCCATCGCAGGGTGTGATCGGGATGCGACTTGTAGTTTGCCTCGGTGGATCAGGGGCGCCACACCAAGCTGGTGCGGCCAGTCAGGTAGCGCTGCCGAAGCTGGCGTAAGTCTTTGGGGTTCGAATCCCCGCCAAGTCGCATCACCGATACACCCCGCACCCCCTTCCCTTCACATACGACCGCATCGACAGGT
>NZ_BCBD01000253.1:0-4166 GCF_001320345.1 Pseudomonas sp. NBRC 111127
TCTGCCCTACCAGGCCAATGGCTTCGCCGGCCTCAATGTTGAAGCTGACGTGCTTGAGCACCCAGTGCTCGCTGCTGGCCTTGACCGGCATATAGAACCAGCGTGCGATACGTTGCCATTCCGAGCGATAACTGCGGTAGGCCTTGCCCACGTTGTTGACGGACATGAGTGTCATAGGGAGTCCACCATTTCAGCCGAGGCTCGACGGAACAGGAACAGCCCCAACACCATCAGGCCCAGGGCGATGCCAATGGTGATACCCAACCCGGCGATATTCGGCGCGAGTTTGTACACCATTACATTGTGGTAGGAAGTGACGATGGCATACATGGGGTTGATGTCCAGCGTGCCCTTCAGGTAGTCGGGCACGATATTCACCGAATACACAATCGGGGTGAACCAGAACCACACCTGCAGGATGATCGGTAC
Source organism: Pseudomonas sp. NBRC 111127 (assembly GCF_001320345.1). Lineage (NCBI taxonomy): Bacteria > Pseudomonadati > Pseudomonadota > Gammaproteobacteria > Pseudomonadales > Pseudomonadaceae > Pseudomonas > Pseudomonas sp. NBRC 111127. The sequence goes on from NZ_BCBD01000253.1 coordinate 430, forward strand.
GACCTGGCCGATGTCGCGCAAGAATACATTCATCACCCCCAATACCAACCCGAGCCCCACGGCAAATGCCACCACAACCAGCGTCAGCGGCAATAACCAGAGCATCTGCAGGTTGGGTGCATGCCCCAGCACTGCAAAAATGATCATCACTGCCACAAACAACAGCAAGTTATTGAGCAGGCACGAGCCCACCACAATCACTGGAAGGGCGATGCGTGGAAAGCGCATCTTCTTCATCAGGTTACCTTGGTCGATGAACACCGTAAGGCAACGCCCGACGATCTCGGCGAACAGGTTCCACGCCAGGATGCCGGCAATCAGGTAGAGCGCATAAGCATACTTGTTGTCGATACCCGGCAGCCGCGCGCCGAGTACATTCGACAAAATCAACGCATAGATGGCTACTTGCGCCAGAGGGTGAATGATCATCCACAGGCCACCGAGCTTGCTGCGCGCGAACCTGGAGATGAATTCGTTTTTGATGGAAGTAAAGATGAAGCCTCTGTAATCCCAGATGCCCCGAAGCATGCCAAACATAGTTATCCCTGGATCAGGCCGGCGATTTCAGTCACGCGTTGCGCTACCAGCGCTTGATCACCGCGGCTTTCAACATTCAACCGCAGCAACGGCTCTGTATTGGAGCCGCGCAGGCTGAAACGCCAGTCGGCAAATTCGACACTGATGCCATCGGTACGGTCCACACTCGGCGCCTGGGGCAGGTAGAAGGCCAGGATCTTGTCGATAGTGCCTGCTACATCGGCCACTTCATAGTTGATCTCGCCGCTACACGGGAATGCCGCAATACGCTCATCCACCAGTTGTGCCAGGCTCTTTCCAGTCACGCTCATCAGCGCGGCTACCAGCAGCCACGGGATGTTCCCGCTATCGCAGTAGGCAAAGTCGCGGAAGTAATGGTGCGCGCTCATTTCGCCCCCGTATACGGCGTCTTCGGCGCGCATGCGTTCCTTGATGAAAGCGTGACCGGTTTTGCTCTGGATGGCCTGGCCACCGGCAGCGCTGACTTGCTCGATGGTGTTCCAGGTAAGGCGCGGGTCATGAATGATCTTGCTGCCTGGGTGCTTGGCCAGCAGCATTTCGGCCAGCAGGCCGACCACGTAGTAGCCCTCGATGAAACGACCTTGGCTATCGAAGAAAAAGCAGCGGTCGAAATCACCGTCAAACGCGATGCCCATGTCTGCCCCAGTGTCCAGAACGGCCTGGCGGGTAAGGTCCCGATTCTCTGGTAGCAGCGGGTTGGGGATGCCGTTGGGGAAGTGCCCGTCCGGCTGGCCGTTAATGATGGTTATCGCCAGCGGCAGGCGCGCCTTCAGCAGTTCCAGCACGGGGCCGACCGCGCCGTTGCCCGGGTCGGCCAACACCTTCAACGGCTTGAGCACGGCGAGGTCAATATAGGTCAGCAAGTGGTCGATGTAGGCGGTTTTATCGAACGCTTCGCGCACGCTGCCAGGGTGGGCGGCCTGCGGGCCAAGGTCGCCGGCTTCGACGCGGTGGCGGATATCGGTGAGGCCGGTGTCGCCACTGATGGGGCGAGACTGCTCGCGGACCAGCTTCATGCCGTTGTAGCCCTTGGGATTATGGCTAGCGGTGACCATGATGCCGCCATCGGCCTGGTAGTGGCTGGTAGCGAAATACACTTCTTCGGTACCGCACAAGCCGATGTCGATTACATCGGCGCCGCCTTCGGTCAGCCCTTTTATCAGGGCACGGGACAGGCCAGGGCTTTCCAGGCGCATGTCCCGGCCAACGATATAACTGCGCCCGCCCAACTGGGCCACCAGGGCGCGGCCTATACGGTAGGCGATGTCATCGTTGAGGTCAGCGGGCACTTGGCCGCGGATGTCATAGGCTTTGAAGCAGCGGGTCTGGATAGGTGCGTACATGCATCTCTCTCGGTGCGCAAGCGCAAAACAGGTTCCGACTGGAAGGGGATGACCGGCGAAGAATTGCCGCATGAAAACCAGCCCCGCGCCCGACTGGCAGGGGGCCGACAGCATAACCGGTGTCAGGCGTTGCAACGCCCGTACTTGTCCTCGAAGCGAACAATGTCATCCTCGCCGAGGTAATCACCACTCTGCACTTCGATCAGCACCAGGTCGATGACGCCGGGGTTTTCCAGACGATGCCTGTGGCCTGCGCGAATGAAGGTGGACTCGTTAGTGTTGAGCATCAATTCCTGGTCGTCATTCACCACCACCGCCATGCCGCTGACCACAATCCAGTGTTCGCTACGATGATGGTGCATTTGCAACGACAAGGAAGCCTTGGGCTTGACCACGATACGCTTGATCTTGAAGCGCTCGCCATTTTCCAGTGTGGTATAGGTACCCCAAGGGCGATGTACGGTCTGATGCGACAGGTGTGCCCCATGGCCGTCGTTTTTCAGGCGCTTGACGATATGCTTCACGTCCTGGGCGTGATCCTTGTGGGCGATGAGCAAGGCGTCGGGTGTATCCACTACCAGCAGGTTTTGCACGCCCACCAGCGCAGCCAGGCGGTTCTCGGAATTGACATAGTTATCGCGCGCGTCGTAGGCCATTACCTCGCCTTCAAAGCGGTTGCCGAACTCATCCGGCGGAGTCAGCTCACTGACCGCGTTCCACGAGCCGATGTCGCTCCAGCCAATATCGCATGGCACGGTAGCCACTTTGCGAGAGCGCTCCATCAAGGCATAGTCGATGGAGATATCTGGCACCTTGGCAAAACTGTCAGGCTCAAGCGCCAGGCAGCTGTAACCGGTGGAGGTGGAGCGGCGGGAAGCCTCCAGGGTGTGCTCCACGGCTTCGAGCACATCGGGGGCATGGGCCCTGAACTCATCAATGACGGCGCCGACCTGGAAGCAGAACATGCCCGCATTCCAGAAGTAGTTGCCGGCAGCAACGTAGGCCTCGGCTGTTTTCATGTCTGGTTTCTCTACGAAACGCTCGACTTTGAGGCCACCTTCCAGCGCTCCGCCGGCAGCGGCCTCGATGTAACCGAAACCGGTTTCGGGATACTGCGGCTTGATGCCGAACGTAACCAACCAGCCTTGCTCGGCCAGGTGCAGAGCTTTTCCGACGGCATCGGCAAATGCCTGTTCATTCTGGATAAGGTGGTCGGCAGCCAGCACCAGCATGTGCACATGAGGGCCGTGGGTCTGGTGCAACTGCAGCGCAGCGGCAGCCACGGCAGCCACGGCAGCCGCGGTATTACGGCCGAAGGGCTCAAGGATGTAACCCTGGGCATGGCCTTGGGTATTGATGCTGCGGTACTCGTCTTCGGTCTTGAACAACAGTTCCCGGTTGGTGACAGTCAGTACTTCGACCACACCCTCCAAGCGCGCGGCGCGCTGGAAGGTTTTCTGTATAAGATTCTGCCCGTCGGGCAGGGCCATGAATGGCTTGGGATGAGCCTCACGGGAAACTGGCCACAAACGGCTGCCAACGCCACCGGAAAGAATTACCGGGATCAATTCCATAATCGAGTCCTTAACGGCCACTTGAAGTTGTCAACCTCAGGAAACCTGCATCTGTTTTTTATCACTGAACACCACCGCGGCAGCCGCAGCGGCGCATAAATATACGCGTTTAGCGAGTTTAATCCCTAGCCATCCATAGGCTGTAGAGGCAAGCTTCGGCGCTAGAATACCAGAGATTTACCCGCCAGGTTGGGCGCCCCTCCCTGTCCATACGGCTTCCGACGTACCAAGGAGCCAAGCACCTAACCACCTGTAAAGCCCT
>NZ_BCBD01000254.1:0-4067 GCF_001320345.1 Pseudomonas sp. NBRC 111127
CTGCGCGTGGGGCTGGTCGGGCTTGGCCTGTTCGTGGCGTTCTTTGCCGTGGTGCTGCACGGTATCCGCAAGGCGATGCGCAGCTTCCCGGACAAGGACGACGAACGACGACAGCTCGGCCGCGTGTTGCTGGCAACGCTGATCGGCATTCTGGTGATCATCTTCACCGTCAGCAGTATCACCTTTATCCCCGTGGTGTACTGGTCGATCGCCGGTTTGGGCGTGGCCTACACCCAGATGGTGCGGCGGCTGCATGCCAGCCCCGCGGTGGCACTGGCCGAACCCGACCTCCAACCCAGGTAATGTTCATGAATGTGCTCGCCCTGCGTGGTTTCATCCGCCTTTCGGCCTTCGCCAGCCTGGCCTTGCTGCCACTACCGGGCTGGGCGTCTGCCTGGCAGGTCAGTGTCGACGAGCACACCGGCCTGCCCACAGTGAGCCGTGGTGGCGGCCCGGTGATGAAAGCCAAGTTCGATTTCTGGGCCGCCAACTGGAGCTGGACCGGCTTCTACACCGACCTCAAGGTCAACGGGCCGTACCACTACACCCTGCTGGGCAAGAACAAGGAACTGGACTTCGACCTGGCCGCGGATATCCGCAAGGAGCAGGCGCAAACGCTGAGCTGGACCTTCGAGCTCGATGCACACAGCCGCAAGGCCGGGGTGATGGGGGGCGGCATGGTCTTCCAGTTCGACCCTGCGCAGGTCACCGGGGCCATGGGCGCCCCGCAATTGCTGCCAGGCAACCGCGGCTGGTGGTGGGGCAACGCCGAGCAGGGCCGGCGCATCGAAATGCGCTTCGAGCCGCCCTTGGCCAAAGTGTATTTCGAGCGTGGCAACCCGTCTGAGCTGCGCGCGTTTCTGTACCAGGACCCGATCACTGCCGGCAAGCAACAGCTCAAGGCCGTGCTCAACCTGACCGGGGATATCGAGCTCGCACCCACAGCCACCGAACGCTTCGGCCTGGCCGACCCGGCCAGCTGGCCAGACGACCAGTTGGACTGGCGCAGCGCGCCGGTAGACTTGTCGTTCCTCAACGCAGCAGAAAAACCCGCTGGCAAGCGTGGCTTCGTCAAGGCGGTCGGCGAGCAACTGGTGTTTGCCGACAACACCGCCGTGCGGTTCTGGGGCACCAACCTGTCGGCCTATGCGTTGTTCAAAAGCCCCGACGAGGAGATCCGCCAGCAGGCCAAACGCTTGTCGGCCCTGGGTTTCAACCTGGTCCGCCTGCATCATCACGATTCACCCTGGGTCAGCCCCAATGTGTTTGGCGACGGTACCCTGGTGCGCGACACCCAGCAGCTCAGCGCCGAATCGCTGCGCAAGCTGGACCTGTGGATCAAAGCACTCAAGGACGAAGGTATCTACATCTGGCTGGACATGCATGTGCAGCGGGCGCTCACTGCCAACGACAATATCGAAGACTTCGACGAACTGGCCAAAGGCGAAGCGCGCATCGACCTGAAGGGCTACGCCTACGTCAACCGCAGTATCCAGCAGGCAATGAAGCGCTTCGCCGAGCAGTACCTGACCCACGTCAACCCATACACGGGGCTGGCCTACAAAGACGACCCGGCCATTGCCGCCGTGCTGATCACCAACGAGAACGACCTGACTCAGCACTACGGCAATGCCCTGATGCCGAACAAGGATGTGCCGCGCCACAGCGAACGCTACATGGCTGCCGCCAAGGCCTTCGCCAAACAGTACGACCTGCCCGCCGACCTGACTTGGCGTGCCTGGGAGCATGGGCCATCGAAGCTGTTCCTCAACGACCTGGAGCAGCGCTTCAATGCCGACATGATCACCCACCTGCGCAGCGTGGGCGTGAAAGTGCCGATCGCCACCACCAGCACCTGGGGCGGCAACGGCCTGAGTGCGCTGCCGGCACTGAGTGTTGGCGATGTGATCGACGCCCATAGCTATGGGGACATGGGTCAACTGGAGAAAAACCCGCTGACCAGCGACGGCATGATCGACTGGATCGGCGCCGCCCAGGTGGTCGGCAAGCCACTGACGGTCACCGAGTGGAACGCCGAGCCGTTCCCGCTGCCAGACCGTCACTCGCTGCCACTGTACGTGGCCGCTACCGCCAGCCACCAAGGCTGGGACGCCCTGCTGCAATATGCCTACAGCCAACAGGCGTTCAACCCGGGTTGGCGCACGGCAGACAACTGGCACGCTTACAACGACCCTGGCATGCTCGCCACCCTGCCCGCTGCCGCCCTGCTCTACCGCCGCGGCGATGTGAAGCCGGCCACTACCGACTATGTGTTCGCCCCGACGGCAGCCACCCTGTACAACCTGGAAATCACCCCGCGCAATTCACCACTGCTGCGTACTGCCATGGAAAAGGGCCGCTTGCAGATCGCCCTGCCGCAAACGCCGCAACTGCCCTGGCTGAAACCTGCTGCCATCCCAAGCGGCGCGCACGTGCTGCAAGACCCCGGTGAATCGCTGTTGCCGGCGGATGCCAGCGAATCGACCACCGACACGGGCGAGCTCAGGCGTAACTGGCAACAAGGCCTTTACACCATCGACACGCCGCTCACCCAGGCTGCCACCGGCTGGCTGGGGGGGCGTTCGATCAGCCTGGGCGCTGTGCAGGTGCGGGCGACTACGCCCTATGCCAGTGTCGTGGTGCAGAGCCTGGACGACAAACCGCTGGGGCAGTCGCGGGACCTGCTGGTGTCGCTGGGCACCCGGGCCGTGCCCAAGCCCGATGACAAGACACCGTTCAATGTCGAGCCGCTGGAAGGCCGCCTGACCATCCAGGCACCTGCCGGCCTGAAGCTGTACGCCCGCGATGCGCAGGCGCAGTTGAAGGCGCTGCCTGTGGCCTACGACAACGGGCACTACACCCTGACCTTCGACGGCAGCTACATGTCCAACTGGCTGTTCTTGAAATAGGGCACATGGCCATCTACGCTCGATTCACTGCGTCGCTAAAACAGCAGGTCACAGGGGGTGCGCATGAAATGCCTGGTTGTCGGTGGCGCCGGCTACATTGGCTCACACATGGTCAAGCACCTGCAGGGCGCCGGCCATGAGGTGGTGGTGGCGGACCTGGTTTCACCTGGCCCCGGGGTTCAATGGGCCAAGCTCGACATTGCCGACGAAGCCGCACTGGATGTGTTGTTCGGCGTTGTGCATTTCGACGCGGTGTTTCACTTTGCCTCGTTCATTCAAGTGGGTGAATCGGTCAGCGCACCCGGCAAGTATTACCAGAACAATGTGGCTGCCACCCTTGCGCTGCTGCAGGCCATGGTCAACGCCGGCATCAAGTACCTGGTGTTTTCGTCGAGCGCTGCGGTGTACGGCAACCCGCTGTATGTGCCTATTGACGAAGCGCATGGCAAGCAGCCAATCAACCCCTATGGCTTGAGCAAATGGATGGTCGAGCAGATTCTCGAGGACTTCGACCGTGCCTATGGTTTGAAGTCGGTTTGCCTGCGCTATTTCAACGCTGCCGGTGCCGACCCGGAGGGCCAGTTGGGTGAGCGGCATGAGCCGGAGACCCACCTGATCCCGTTGATCCTGCAGGCGGCATCGGGGCGGCGCGAGGCGGTCACGGTGTTTGGCCGCGACTACGACACCCCGGACGGCACCTGTATTCGCGATTATGTGCATGTGTCGGACCTGGCTACGGCGCATGCGTTGGCGGTGGACTACCTGCTGGCGGGTGGGGAGCGTACTGCGTTCAACCTGGGCAATGGCCTGGGCTTTTCGGTGCAGCAGGTGATCGATATGGCGCGTGGGGTAACCGGGCGACAGATCGACACACTGGACGCCCCCCGCCGCGCCGGCGACCCGCCGCGGTTGGTGGCCGATGCCAGCAGAGCGTTGCAAGTGCTGGGCTGGCGGCCGGAGTTCGCCGCGTTGGAGCAGATCGTCCGGCATGCGTGGCAGTGGGAGTTGCAGTACCCCTGGGCCATGCGCCAGGGGCGGCAGCCGTGAACGGCACGGGCCGCATTTCCTCCACAGTCGTCGCTAGCCACAGCGACACCGCCCGTTGTGGATCAACTGTCTTTCTAAAAATTTGAAAAGCCTGCGCTATTCATTGTGGGA
>NZ_BCBD01000255.1:0-3979 GCF_001320345.1 Pseudomonas sp. NBRC 111127
GCCCGGGGTGAGCAGGATGCGCCGGCGGATGATCGATTCGCGCGTAGCCAGGCGCGATCCCTTACCCAGGACTCCGCCGAACCAGTCGGTTCCGTCAGCCGTATTCAGGAACCACTCGCCCAGGAAGAACTTGAGCCGGGTGCGGACGTTCTGCGCCACCTCTTCGGCTGAATAGCCGGTCAGCAGCTTTTCCTGGCCCATGGCCAGGTCGCCGTTGGCGTCGAGCTTGCGTACGGTCATGGAACGGATACCCCGCTGGTGCCAGTGCCTGGCTGAACTCAGGAATGCTTGTGCAGCTTCAAGCTGATCGGGCCGGCGAAAACGTCGTTCGGCGTGGTTACCAGGCTGGCAGGACTGATGGTCACCCCGTTTATGTTTACCGTGCCGTCGGCGCCGATAGTGATGAACCCGGCGCCGTTGCTAAGCGATATTGAGGTGTCATCCTTAAGCCAGGCGTACATCGACCCGCTGTTGTTGCGCAGGCGGATGCCGTCATTGGCGAAGTCGGTGATCGCCCCTGGTACAGATCGCACGCCAGGCATGAAGTAGGCATCGTTCATGGAGAACCGCCGCGGCTCGGACTTCGCCGCTACGCCGCCTTGGTCGACCCAGGAATCGATGCACTCTTGCGAGAACATGATCGACCCCTCGACGCCTTCGGCCACCCGGCACTCCAAAGTTCCCCCGGAAGCGCCCCAGAATTGAACTGGAACGCGGACGATAGGCCGGCGTGGTTCGGCGTTGCCAAGCCGGTCTTCGATCATCAGGCCGATTTGCACCTGGGCCAGCTGCGTAGCGGGGTCGAAGCTCAGAACGTGCCCAGGAACGCTGGTGCGTACGTTGTCCTTGAGGTACTCGCCAAAGATCTCGCGCAGCATCTTGGCGAACTGTTCCCGTGTGCGGGAGGCCAATGGGTCTTTCATCGGGTCGCCCTATCAGAGATTCCAGACTGCGCCATCGTGTCGAGCCGCAAGCAGCTGATCTGGGTTTCCCACGGGTCGCCGTGGGAGTCACCGATGACGGCCAGGGAGTAGATTTTGTAGAGGCCTTCGCCAATGGTCCGTGGAACCTTGTAGAAGAACACGTCAGAAAATTCGAAACGCGGTGCCATAGACTCCAGCTTGATGGAGTCGCCCAGCTTCAGCTTAGGGTTCAACGCGCAGCGAATGCCCACCTCGGTATCAGTAACCACGGGTGACCCGATCATGCCGGTAGTCGCACTGATCGTGGCCTTTACTGGCATGGCGAACCCCTTTTTGATGATCTTCATCGCATCGTTTTCGACCATCCAGTCGAACTCATAAGCGGCCGCAAGCTCGTTCATGCGCGAGACAAGCGCTCCCTGCAAGACGGTTCCCCCAGACCTGCGCTTGAGGCCTGAAAAGTCTCCAAAGAACTGGATCTCGGCGCCGAAGTAGGAAGCGCACTCTTCGATAATCTGTACTGGGTCCGTCTCAGGTGCGAGGGTCAGATTGATGATTCGCTGGTCGCGGTCTTTAGCCTGAGACTGACAGAAAAACCTGATTCCGCTGGTCGCCCCCCCGTCCTCCATGAAGCGCTCTACGTTGGTAATCTGGCCTAGGAAAATGGAGCCAAAATTGCTTTCGTATCCAGCCTCCAGGGAAATGAACTCATATTTGCTCTCAGCTCCATCTCCAAGCATCTGCCGTGCGGATCGGTCGGATACGTTGTAGATCGCAATCTCTGCAACGCTGAGTGCATTTCCGGCGAAGTGAATTATCTGAAAGGTTATTCGGAGGCCGTCACCAACTGGTAGGTTGTCTGCTGCGGGAGCTTTGTTGGCAGGATTCATCTCGTAAATCAAGCTTCCAGCCTTTCGACCCAACTTGAGCCTATAGCGCCGCGAGAAGATTTCATCAGTCATCAGACCATACCAGCATGTTGTCAATGCCAAGGTTTTCAGGCGTCGGCTGGGCGCCTTCCAGCGTCAGCGAGCCATATGCCACCTTCGGCGGCGGATAAATCCCGGACAGCAGGTTCACGCCAGGCAGCAGGTAGCGGCCAGCCGTGAGCAGAGCACCAGATGCTGCCCTGATGTTCACCTGAAACACTTGAAGCCGAACGGCCCACTGCAGCTCAATAGTCAGGGTGTTGGCTCCGAGCTGGGCGGTGAAATCCTGGGCTGGCAGGGCCTGTACCTGCACCTTGTAGCGGCTCATGGGAGAACCTCGACTGCCACAGATCCGGACGACACCATAGGCGCGCCCTGAGTGGCCACCGGATCGTTTTTCAGTAGTTGATCGGCCGAAGTCACGCCACGGCTCACCTGCGAACTTATGACCCTGGCCTGCTGAAGCTCGGCCACAAACACAAGGCCATCCTCGTCCTCAGGGCGCGTGCGCTGATCCAGACGTATGAGCACCATGTTGTAGAGAGTTTCGTACTCTGTAACCAGCTCGAACCTGGTTCTCGATTGCAGCAGAGCCGAGAGCGCCTTCCAGGCCGTCGCCGCCCGCGTGCCTTCGCTACCCGAAAGCAAGTAAGCGGCCACGGTTGAGATGGCAGCTCCTCCTACGCCGCCGGCCGCCGTAGCGGCAGCCCCTACACCCATCATGCCAATATCGCTCAGGCCAATGCCGAGTGGCGTATTGGATACAGCTCCAGTCAACAAGTATCGGTCCGGCAGAAGAACAGCGTGATCGTTGATGCTTGCCCCAACTTCGACCGGAAACTGGGTCAGCTGAACCGCTTTGCTGGTCATTCCCTCAAGTTTGGCATCGAACTCGATTTTGTTGATTTCAGGAACCGTCTTCGAGAAGAAGCTCATCAAACCTTCAGTCGTGCTCATCGTTCAGCGCTCTTGAAGTCTTTGGTGGTGTGGTCGATCAACGTAGAAATCTCCTCGCTGAGCACCTGCTTGACCTTGCCGATATCAGCGCCATGGAAGTGATACTGACGGTTGTCGTTGCGCTCAACTGGCCGCCACTCGCCATCCTGTGAAGATGAAGCAGGAGTCTGAGTGGTGGCGGGAGGCGCCACTACATCGCTGGCGTTGTATGTTTCTGGCGCACGGCGCTGCGACTTGGCCCAGGCATCGATCCTGTCCAAAACGCCTGGGCCGCTAGCAAGCCCTGCCTGGGTTTTCTTCCACTGCTCTGGATCGCTCAGGTCGAGAATGGGTGCGCTGGACTGCGGCCTGGTGGCTCCGTAGCTAGCGGCTATCTCGGCGCGCTCCTGAGCCCTCTTTTCCCTTTCGGCGGGACGGATAACGTACTGAGAGTAGGTGGAAGCCGCCTCTGAAGGAGACTGGGAATTCTCGACCTTCGCCCAATTTGCCTTCTCTTTTCCTTTGGTCGCCTCGTACACGGCAAAATCGAGCTGTTCCTGCCATGTTGATTCGCGAATGTTTTTGCCAAGGTACGCTGCAAAATCCGCCTGCCTAGATGGATGCCACTGCAGCAGTCCGTACGCTTTACCGCCATCGCCCACTGCATTCGGATCGAAGCCGCTCTCTGCTTGGACGTTTGCGGCTATGCCTTTGGCAATCGTGTCGGTCAGACCTTTGGAGCGTAGATAATCAATGACAGGGCCCGCGCCGTCTGCGCCTCCATTCTTCATCCGAATTTTTGCTACTTCGTCATCCTCGCCAACATTCAATGATGGGGAGTAAAGGGCGGCTAGCAAGCCGACAGCAGTGGTACTGGCGGCAATAGGTACCCAGGGAGGAGATCCTGGCCCTCCTTTTGGTAAAGGCCCGCCTGGCGACCCGGCGGCGGGAGGTGCACCATTTTTACCCAAGTTGAGAATGGCTTTTAGTGCTGCAAGCCCTTTCAGGACTGAAGCTCCGCCCATCAGGGCCATGGCTGCTGCCACACCTTCTATGTTCTTCGCCACCGCACCGAAAAAGCTTTCGAGACCAGAGTGAATCATCTCCTTGTTGTCCCGATAGAACTGGGTGAAGTCCTCGGCCATTTCTGCTAGCGCCGGGGTTAGCTCACCAGCGATCGTATTTCCCATA
>NZ_BCBD01000256.1:0-3954 GCF_001320345.1 Pseudomonas sp. NBRC 111127
CTTCAAGCCGGTACGGTGGATCCAGCCGGTGGTCTTGCCCAACCCGTCCCCCACCTTCGATGCCTTGCGCTGCAGCAGGAACACCTGCCGCGCCGGTGCGTGCGGCTCGGCCTTGATGCCGGCAACGCCGCCGCGTGCCTCAAGCCGGGTATCGATGCCCCACTCCTTCCAGAACGCATCACGGTCCAGGCTGCTGGCCCGCCCTTCCTGCACCAGGTATTCGGAAACGTCAAAGCCGATTCCGCCGGCCCCGATCACGGCGACCGCCTTGCCCACCGGCTTGCGCTCGAGCAGTACATCCAGGTAGCTGAGCACCTTGGCGTGCTCGACCCCAGGGATGGCCGGGGTACGCGGGGCAATGCCGGTGGCCAGGATGATCTCGTCATAGCCGCCCTGCACCAGCGCCTGCACATCCACGCGGGTATTGAGGTGCAGGTCGACGCCAGTGCTCTGCAGCTTGTTGCGGAAGTAGCGCAGCGTTTCGAAGAACTCTTCCTTGCCCGGGACGCGCTTGGCGACATTGAACTGGCCGCCAATTTCGCTGGCAGCGTCGAACAGCGTCACGTGATGCCCGCGCTCGGCGGCAACGGTGGCTGCGGCCAGGCCCGCCGGGCCGGCGCCGACCACGGCAATGCGCTTCGGCGCTGGCGCAGGCAGGTAGTTGAGCTCGGTTTCGTGGCAGGCCCGCGGGTTGACCAGGCAACTGGTCAGCTTGCCGCCGAAGGTGTGGTCCAGGCAGGCCTGGTTGCAACCGATGCAGGTATTGATTTCGTCGGCACGACCGGCAGCAGCCTTGTTGACGAAATCCGGGTCGGCCAGGAACGGCCGAGCCATCGAAACCATGTCGGCATCACCTTCGGCCAGCACCGCCTCGGCCACTTCCGGGGTGTTGATGCGGTTGGTGGTAATCAGCGGAATGCTCACCACACCCCGCAGCTTGGCCGTGACCTTGCTGAACGCCGCACGCGGGACCTTGGTGGCGATGGTCGGGATCCGCGCCTCATGCCAGCCGATCCCGGTGTTGATCAGGGTAGCGCCGGCCTGCTCGATGGCCTTGGCCAACTGCTCGATTTCCGCCCAGTCGCTGCCGCCCTCGACCAGGTCAAGCATCGACAGGCGGAAGATGATGATGAAGTTCGGCCCTACTGCCGCGCGTACCCGGCTGACGATTTCCACCGCCAGGCGCATGCGGTTTTCGTAGCTGCCGCCCCAACGGTCGGTGCGCTGGTTGGTGTGGGCGGCGAGAAACTGGTTGATGAAGTAACCTTCCGAACCCATGATTTCGACGCCGTCGTAACCGGCACGCTGGGCCAGCACCGCGCAATTGACGAAGTCGGCGATCTGCCTCTCGATGCCTTGCTCGTCCAGCTCCTTGGGCTTGAACGGGTTGATCGGCGCCTGTATCGCGCTGGGTGCCACCTGCCGTGGGCTATAGGCATAGCGCCCGGCATGCAGGATCTGCAGGCAGATCTTGCCACCGGCGGCGTGCACCGCCTCGGTGACGATGCGGTGCTGGTCGGCCTCCGCCTCGGTGCTGAGTTTGGCCGCGCCGGAATACACCCCGCCTTCATCATTGGGCGCAATACCGCCCGTGACCATCAGGCCGACGCCGCCCCGGGCACGCTCGGCAAAGTAGGCCGCCATGCGCTCGAACCCCCCGGGACGCTCCTCGAGGCCGGTGTGCATCGAGCCCATCAGGGTGCGGTTGCGCAAGGTGGTAAAGCCAAGGTCCAGCGGGGCAAGCAGGTGCGGGTAACGTTCGGCGGCCATGGAAAGGTCCCCAGGTGGCGTGATTCACGGTATGCGGGCGCCTCACCGAATGGCGGGCCTCCGTCGTTTGTCTGTCAGCGACATTAAACAGCCGTTTGAATTGGCTCAATGATCGAAACTGACAAGTTATTGATCCTGGCAAACAGGGCGCTTACCCTAGAGAGCCTTCGTCAGCCAATGTGCCGTCCTGTTTCATGCGAAAACTACTGGCAAGCGCCCTGGCGCTGGTAATGATCGCCGCGCTCTGCGGCTACGGTTTCTGGAGCCAGCAGCGCCCGGAAGGCCACTACCTGTCCGACCTGCGCATCGAACTGGCGTTGAACCATGGCGTGCCGGGCGACCGCGGCAACCTGCTGGGTATCGAGCCACTGCTGTTCCCCAGCGACTACCAGAACCTGCAACGCCTGCACCGCAAGCTGGCCGCCTACCTTGAGCAGGCGCGCGCCCAGGGCCTGGTCGGCCCGCCCACCGTGGTCGTGCTGCCGGAACACATCGGTACCTGGCTGTGGGCACGCGGCGAAAAGAACGAGCTGTACCAGGTCACCCAGAGCCGCGAGGCCCAGCAATGGCTGGAACTGAGCAACCCGCTGCGCTACGCGCTGGCCATGCTCGCGGCCGAGGGCGACGACCGGCGTGCCGACGCCCACCTGCGCATGAAGGCCGAGCAGATGGCCGCCGACTATCAACAGCTGTTCGGTGGCCTGGCCAAGGAATTTGGCGTGACCCTGGTGGCCGGCTCCATCGTGCTGCCGGCCCCCTATGTGCAACAAGGCGTGCTGCATGCCGGGCGTGGCGCACTGTTCAACAGCAGCGTGGTGTTCGCCGGTGACGGTTCCCTGCTCGGCCAACCGCAACGCCAGCAATACCCCGACAGTGACATGCGCCGTTATGTGCAGGAGGGCCGCGATTATCCGCTGCAGGTCGTGCAAACCCCCGCCGGGCGCCTGGGCGTGCTGGTGGGCAGTGACAGCTGGTACCCGCAGAACCATCAGCAACTGGCCAGCCAGGGCGTGCAGCTGGTGGCCAACCCGGTGTTTCTCAGCGGCAAAGGCAGCTGGCAAGCCCCCTGGCGTGGCAACCGCCACCAGGCGGCCAGTGCCGGGCTGGCCGTGCAGCGCGGCCAGGTCAGCGAGCAAACGGCCTGGCAACGCCTGACCGAGGCGGCCGGGGCCAGGGTCAGCAGCATGAGCGTGTTCATGCGGGGGCAGTTCTGGGAACACGGCAGTGACGGCCAAGGCTTCGCCCGCCAGGCCGGTGAGTTGCTGGCAGGCACGCCGAGCCCTGGCGCCCGCCTGCTGAACCTGTGGTTGTAAGGCCATGGCCCGCCCCCGCGTGCGCCTGGGCGAGCTGTCGGTCGGCTTTGTTCAGCCGCTGATCGAAGCCCTGCGCGAACTGGGCCACGCCCCCGAACCGCTGCTGCGCCGCTATGGGCTGGAGGCACCGCGCCTGAGCGAAGCCAATGCGCGCCTTTCGATCCCGCGCTACATGCACCTGGGCCATGCGGCCATCGAACAATGTGGCGAAGCCGCCCTGGGCTTGCACATGGGCCGCCTGAGCCGGCTGGCCCAGGCGGGCCTGGCGGGGGTCACTGCAGCCCAGGCGCCTACCGTGGGGGAAGCCGCGCGCACCTTGCTGCGCTTCGAACCGCTGTACGCCGCCAACTACCGCGGCCACTCCAGCTTTCATGAAGACACCGAAGGTGCCTGGCTGCGTTTCTACTCCATCAGCCCCTACAACGCCTACAACCGCTTTGTGGTGGACTCGGTGCTGGCAGGCTGGCTGGCTCAACTGGCCGACCTGGCGGGCGTTGCGCTGCAGGCCGAGCGCCTCGAAATCGAATTTGCCGCCCCCGCCTACGCCGCGCAGTACCAGGCGCTGTGCAGCACCCCGGTGCAGTTCGCTGCCGACGGTAATCAATTGCGCCTGAGCCGCGCCACCTTGCAGTTGGCCAACCCCAGGCACTGCCCCAGCACCTGGCAGCACCTGCTGCAGTTGTGTGAAGCAGACATGCTGCAGCGCACGCGGGTGCGCAGCCTGGGTGAGCGCATCACCCACCTGCTTGGCCCATTGCTCAACGGTGGTCGCGAACCGGACCTGGTCGAGGTAGCCCTGCACTTGCAGCTGCCCACCTGGACACTGCGGCGCAAGCTGGCCGAAGAAGGCACGCGGTTTCGTGACCTGCTC
>NZ_BCBD01000257.1:0-3938 GCF_001320345.1 Pseudomonas sp. NBRC 111127
GACGGGCACGTTGTGCTCCTGGAAAAAGTGGGACATATCTCGTGAGCCGATTGTATCAGCAGGTTGCACACTATGGGCTGGCTGAATACCGCGGGGTAAGATCGAAAAGTTCGATACTTAGGCCAGGCAGGCCCGGCCTCAATGCGGTTTGCTATCTGCAGTGAACGGATACGGTTGCCGCCAGTGCTCGAAAATCGGCTTCAGCTCGCCACTGCGTACCAGCTCGGCCATGCGCTTGTCGAACAGGTCGCGCAGGGCCTTGGCCTGGTCGTTGCGGGCAAAGGCCAGGTACAGCGGCAGCTCGGCCACGTGGGTGCGGCGAAAGCGTTCGGGCTGCGATGACTGGTTCAGTACGTAATCGACTTCAGTCTGGGAATCGATATAGAAGTCCACACGGTCATGCTCCAGCATCGGCAGAATGCCTTCGCGGCGCTGGATTTCACGGAACTCATGCACATCGGGCAAGTAGCTGCCGTAGTCGTAGCCACGTACCCAGGCCAAGCGGTACTTGCCCACATTCTGCGACGTGGGCACAGGCTTGCTGGCCAGCCCCAGCGCATAGATATGATCCATATCGAAGTGCCAGCGCGGGTACAGGTTGTCGTCGTTCTCTTCCTTGTAGGAGCCGACCCAGGCATCCGCCTCGCCACGTTTCACCAGCCCGACCGCGCGGCTGTAGGGTGCGCTTTGGGTCACCACCTTGACCCCGGCCGGCTCGAACACTTTGCGCAGAACGTCCCAGGCAACGCCGGTACCGTCAGCATTGGTGTAGTCGATCCACTCCTCGCTGACCAGCTGGATCTGCTTTGGCAGGCCTTCGGCAGCCACCGCCCACGGGGCGACACTCAGCAGCATCGCCAGCAGCACAACCCTCATGGCCATTCACGCGCTCCCTGTTTCAGGCAACCGCCCATACCAGAACCTGCATGCCCAGCCAGGCGAACACACCGGCCAGGATATCGTCGAGCATGATGCCGACGCCCCCGTGCACATGGCGGTCGATCCAGCGGATGGGCCACGGCTTGAGGATGTCGAAGAAACGGAACATCAGGAATCCTGCCAGCAGCCACTGCCAGCCTTCCGGCACCAGCCAGAGGGTGATCCACATGCCAACGATTTCATCCCAGACAATGCCTTCATGATCGTGCACACGCAAGTCATTGGCGACCTTGCCGCACAGCCAGATGCCGAACAGCATGCTGATGCCCAGCAACAGCCAGTAGCCCCAGTCGGGCAGCATCTGCCACAGGGGGATGAACGGTATGGCCACCAGCGAGCCCCAGGTACCCGGTGCCTTGGGCAAGGTGCCGGAACCAAAGCCGAACGCGATGAAGTGCCATGGGTTGCGCCAGACCGAAGGCGGAACGAACTCCGCAGGCACCTGGTTGGGGTGATCGGTCACGGTGTCTCCCTAAAGTGTTGATAGCCCCGCTGGGCGGGGGTGATGTCCTGGCCCTGTGCGTCGCGCAGGGTCACACCGCGACCTTGCAGCACACGACCAATGGTGTGTACCTCGATGAAGCCAAGCTCGGCCAGGGGCGGCAGTGCTGCAGGCGGCAAGGTGAAGGCCAGTACGTAATCATCGCCACCAGTGAGTGCTGCCTGCAGTGCCGCCTCGTGGCCGAGGAATGCCTGCAAGGCAGGAGACACTGGCACCTGGGCCAGGTTCACCTCAAGTGCCACCCCGGACGCCTTGGCGATATGCCCGCAATCGGCTAGCAGGCCATCGGAGACGTCGAGCGCCGCCGTGGCCCTGCCCCGCAGCCATGTACCCAAGGTGAGCTGCGGCATCGGCGACCAGTAATGGGCCAGCAGCGGCTCGGCCAGCTCGGCAGGCGCCTGGCGCTCGCCCAGTACCAGCGGCAAGGCACCGGCGGCCTTGCCCAGGGTGCCGCCAACACACAGCAAGTCGCCTGGCCGCGCACCGCTGCGGCGCAACGCCTGGCCAGCCGGCACCCGGCCGAACACGGTCACGGTGATGCTCAATGGGCCACGGGTGGTGTCGCCGCCGATCAGGCTCATGCGGCAGCGGTGCGCCATGCGGCTCAGGCCGTTGGCGTAGGCTGCAAGCCAGTCCGGGCCAACGCTTGGCAGGGTCAGGGCAAGGGTGAAGCCGATCGGGGTCGCGCCCATGGCAGCCAGGTCACTGGCCGCCACGGCCAGCGACCGCTGGCCCAGCAATTGTGGGTCGCACACGGCAGGGAAATGCACCCCGGCCACCAGCGTGTCGGTCGACACCGCCATTTGTTCACCAGGGGGAAGATCGAGCAAGGCGCAATCGTCGCCAATCCCCAGGGCCACGCCTTCGCCGCCTTGCGCACAGGGCGCGGCAGCGAAGTAATGGTTGATCAGCTCGAATTCACCCATGGCCAGGCAGCGCCGGGATCAGCGCTTGTTCGCCTTGACTTCTGCTTCACGCAGGGACGGGGCAAGCTTGTCGAGTACACCGTTGACGAACTTGTGACCGTCGGTAGCACCGAAGACCTTGGCCAGCTCCACGCCTTCGTTGATGACCACACGGTACGGTACATCGACGCGCTTGATCAGCTCCCAGGTGGACAGGCGCAGCACGGCCAGTTCCACAGGGTCGAGCTCGTCCAGGGCAATGGTCATGCACGGGGCCAGTGCTTTGTCGATTTCGTCCTTGATTGCCGGGACCCCATGCAGGATCTCGCGGAAGTAGGCACCGTCGACATCGGTGAAATCGTTATCCACCCGGAACTGCGCTTCGACCTCGTTCAGCGAATGCTGGGCCATGTGCCACTGATAGAGGGCCTGGGTCGCAAGCTTGCGGGCTTCGCGACGCTTGGCGCTCTTGGAGGGCTTGCCGGCATCCGCAGGTTTTGGATCGCGCGGGTTGAAACGATCGCTTTCGTCGCTAATCACTTGGCCTCCAACTGCGCCAGCAGGCTGACCATTTCCAGAGCGGACAGGGCAGCTTCAGCACCTTTGTTGCCAGCCTTGGTGCCGGAACGCTCGATGGCCTGCTCGATGGAATCGACGGTCAGTACGCCGAAGGCCACCGGAACACCGAACTCCATGGACACCTGGGCCAGGCCCTTGGTGCATTCGCCCGCCACGTATTCGAAGTGCGGGGTACCGCCACGGATCACGGCGCCCAGGGCGATGATCGCGTCATAGGCGCCTTGCTGGGCGACCTTCTGTGCCACCAGCGGAATTTCGAATGCACCCGGGGCACGGATGATGGTGATGTCGTTTTCGCTGACACCGTGGCGAACCAGGGCGTCAACGGCACCGCTTACCAGGCTTTCGACAACGAAGCTGTTGAAGCGGCCAACCACCAAAGCATAGCGACCTTTGGGGGCGATGAAGGTACCTTCGATGGTCTTCAGGGTCATTCCGATATTCTCATATTCAAGAGCGAGGCCGCTTGCAAGCGGCCTCCACAGGGGTCTGGACTCGAGCTGGGGGCGTCATTGCCGCCTCAAGTCACTCGGAGGGCACGTATTCTACAACTTCCAGATCGAATCCGGATATCGCGTTGAACTTCATTGGCGAACTCATCAGGCGCATCTTGCGCACCCCGAGGTCGCGCAGGATCTGCGAGCCAGCACCCACGGTGCTGTAGGTGGTCGGTGCCTTGGCCGGTAGGTCGCCGGCGCTTTCGCGGATGTGCGCCAACAGCACGTCGCCGTCCAGCGGGTGGCCCAGCAGCAGGACCACGCCGCTGCCGGCTTCGGCCACGGCCGCCATGGCCGCGCGCAGGCTCCAACGGCCCGGTTGCTTGACCAGCAGCAGGTCGCGCAGCGGGTCCATGTTGTGTACCCGCACCAGGGTCGGCTCTTCGGCGCAGATCTTGCCCAGGGTCAGGGCCATGTGCACGTCGCCTTCCACCGCATCGCGGTAGGTGACCAGGTTGAACTCACCCAGCTCGCTCTCTACCGGTTGCTCGGACACCCGTTGCACGGTGCGCTCGT
>NZ_BCBD01000258.1:0-3843 GCF_001320345.1 Pseudomonas sp. NBRC 111127
CAAGGACCTGTCGGTGAAATGGCGCAACTCCACCATGCGCCGTGACTTCAGCACCAACGCCTTCGACGAGAACCGCCTGATCGTGAGCTACCCGCTGAACCTGCTGTAAGCCCTGCCAACGTGCGCCATGGCCCCGCTGGATAAGCTCGCGGGGCGCCCCTGCCATTCGCCCCGCTGATGATAGTGGTGGCTGCGGGCTATCCTGAGCTATACCCGTTGCCTGTACCGGGCCTGTCGCGGCGTGTGACCGCCGCGCAGGGCCCTGGCAGGCAGCTTGACCAGCCCAGGCAAACCAGGGAGGCACAACAATGAAAACGCTCGTCGACCACCTGAGCCAGTACGCCAGTTACCACCGCGACCCGCGCAACATCGTCACCCACTTCATCGGCATCCCCATGATCGTGCTGGCAGTCACCATCCTGCTGTCCCGCCCCGGGTGGGAGGTTGCTGGCATATGGCTGTCCCCGGCCCTGCTGGCGGCAGCGGCTTCGGTCTGGTTCTACCTGCGCCTGGACCTGCGCTTCGGGCTGGTGATGGGGGTGTTGCTGGGCTTGTGCCTGTGGGTTGGCCAGGTGCTGGCGGTGCAGCCTACCGGGCTTTGGCTCGGTGCCGGGGTGGGCGCGTTCGTGCTGGGCTGGATCATCCAGTTCGTCGGCCACTATTACGAAGGCCGAAAACCGGCGTTTGTGGACGACATCAGTGGCCTGATCATCGGGCCTTTGTTCGTGGTGGCAGAAGCGGCCTTCATGCTGGGCTTGTGCCCGGCCCTGAAGCAGGCTGTGGAAAGCAACGCAGGCCCGGTTGCCATACGCTCGATGTAACCGTGGCACCTGAGCGGCCTGTGGGAGCGGGCGTGCCCGCGAACACCGGCGCAGCCGGTGCCAGACACCGCGTCGCCTGCTTCGCGGGCAAGCCCGCTCTCACAACGAACCGCGCAGGCTTTTCAAATTTTGAGAAAGACAGTTGCGCCTGCACAGGTGCCGCGTGAGGGTCAGCTACGCGACTCTACCCCTAGCTCGTCCCACACCGACTCCGCCAGGTGGAAGGTGGCGTTGGCCGCTGGAATGCCGCAGTAGATCGCGCTCTGCATCAGCACTTCCTTGATCTCGTCGCGAGTCACGCCGTTGTTGGCCGCTGCGCGCAGGTGCAGCTTCAGTTCGTCGTTACGGTTCATGCCGATCAGCATGGCAATGGTGATCAGGCTGCGGGTGTGACGTGGCAGGCCGGGGCGGGTCCAGATGTCACCCCACGCATGGCGGGTAATCATTTCCTGGAACTCGCCATTGAAGTCGTTGAGCTTTTCCAGGCTGCGGTTCACATGGGCATCGCCCAGTACCGCGCGGCGTACTTGCATGCCGGCGTCGTAGCGTTGTTTCTCGTCCATGGCAGGGTCCTCAGTGAGCCAACAGGAAGGCAAGCACGCGGCGGCTGAACGCCTCGCCAATCTCGACGTTGGACAGGTGCGCTGCCGGGAACTCGACGTATTCGGCACCGGCAATACCGGTTTGCATGAACTGGCCGTGCGCCGGGGTGGTTACCACATCTTCTGTCCCTGCCACGATCAACGTCGGCACCTGGATGCGACCGAGTTGCTCACGGAAGTCGGCATCACGCACCGCCGCGCAGTTGCCGGCATACCCCTGGGGGCTGGTCTGCGCCAGCATCTGGCAGATACGCTGGGCCTCTGCGGCTTGTTCCTGGGCAAAGCCTGGGGTGAACCAGCGGGCAATGGACGCATCGCGCAGGTCGACCATGGCCTGCTGGCCGCCCTTGAGCACGGTGTCGATACGGGTGTTCCACACCTCGTCATTGGCGATTTTGGCGGCGGTGTTGCACAAGGTCAGGCTACGCAAGCGCTCACCGGCATTAATGCCTAGCCACTGGCCAATCAGGCCCCCCATCGACAAGCCGACAAAGTGCGCCTTGGCAATGTCCAGGCCATCGAGCAACGCCAGCACATCGCGGCCCAGTTGCTCGATGGAATAAGGGCCTTCGGTGACCAGCGATGCACCGTGGCCACGGGTGTCGTAGCGCAGCACCCGGAATTGCTCGGCCCACAGCGGCATCTGGGCGTCCCACATGCCCAGGTCGGTACCCAGCGAGTTGGACAGGACCAGCACCGGGGCGTCTGCCGGGCCATCGAGTTGGTAATTCAAAACGCCATCGGCCAGTTGCAAATGCGCCACAGCGGTCTCCTTCAGGCAGTGAAACGTTGATGTTCGGACACGGCGCGCGCCACCCAGACACGGGCCTGGCCCAGGTAATGGGCAGGGTCGAGCAAGCGATCGAGTTCCTCGGCGGACAGTTCGGCGCTGACCTGCGGCTCGTCACCCAGCACGGCACGCAGGTGACGCTGCTCGGCCACGGCGCGCTGGCAGCATTGCTCCAGCAGGTGGTGGGCGCGGTCGCGGCCCAGGCGCTGTGCCAGCACAATGCTCACCGCCTCGGCCAGCACCAGGCCCTGGGTCAGGTCGAGGTTGCGCCGCATGCGTTCGGCATCCACCTCCATCCCCTCGGCAATCACCTGGGCCTGGCGCAGCGCACCGGAGACCAGGCAGCAGATTTCTGGCAGGGTTTCCCATTCGGCATGCCACAACCCCAGGCTGCGCTCGTGTTCCTGGGGCATGGCGCTGAACATCGTCGAAACCAGCCCCGGCACCCGGGTGGCGGCCCCGATCAGAACGGCGGCCCCCACCGGGTTACGCTTGTGGGGCATGGTCGAAGAGCCGCCCTTGCCCGGCGCAGAAGGCTCGAACACCTCGCCAGCCTCGGTTTGCATCAGCAAGCTGACATCGCGGCCGAACTTGCCCAGGCTGCCGGCGATCATGCCCAGCACCGAGGCAAACTCCACCAAGCGGTCGCGCTGGGTGTGCCAAGGCTGTTCCGGCAGGGCCAGCCGCAGTTGCTCGGCCAGCGCCTCGGCCACCGGCAGCGCCTTGCTGCCCAAGGCCGCCAGGCTGCCCGAGGCGCCGCCGAACTGCAGCACCAGCAAGCGCGGGCGCAGCGCCTGCAAGCGCTGGCGATGGCGGGTCACGGCGCCAAGCACCCCGGCCAGCTTCATGCCCAAGGTCACCGGCGTGGCATGTTGCAGCCACGTGCGCCCCACCATGGGGGTGTCGGCGTGCTTCAAGGCCTGCTGCGCCAAGGTTTCGGCAAGCTGGCCAAGGTCGCTTTCCAGCAAGTCGAGGGCAGCGCGCAACTGCAATACCAAGCCGGTGTCCATCGCATCCTGGCTGGTAGCGCCCAGGTGCACATAACGCTCGGCCTCGGGCACGCCGGTGGCGATCACCTTGCCCAACGCCTTCACCAGCGGGATTGCCGAGTTGCCAGCGCTGGCGATGGCATTGGCCAGGGCGCCTACGTCATAGCGCTCGGCCTGGCAGGCCGCCTCGATGGCGGCCACGGCGCTGTGCGGAACCAAGCCGACCGAAGCCTCGGCGCGGGCGAGCGCGGCCTCGAAATCCAGCATGCCCTGCAGGCGGCCACGGTCGGAAAACACCTCGCGCATGGCCGGCGCGGTGAAGTAGGCGTCGAACAGTTGGTTGCTCATGCAGCTTCCTTAATGATCATGGTGCAGGTACTCGGCCTGCTTCGGCAGGCGCAGGCTGAACAGGAAGGCTATCGCCATCATCGCCGTCACGTACCAGTAGAACGTATTCTCCATACCCATGGTCTTCAGCCCCAGGGCCACGTACTCGGCCGAACCGCCGAATGCCGCGTTGGCCACCGCGTAAGCCAGGCCTACACCCAGCGCGCGAACTTGTGGCGGGAACATTTCGGCCTTCACCAGGCCGCTGATCGAGGTATAGAAACTGACGATGCACAGTGCCAGGCTGATCAGCA
>NZ_BCBD01000259.1:0-3830 GCF_001320345.1 Pseudomonas sp. NBRC 111127
CCGGCCACCACGCAGGTAGACGGGGTGTCGCTGAAAATCAGCTTCCATTGCGCAGCGCTGGGTTGCGCTTCGGCGGGCAGGCGCTGGGCCACATCGGCCTTGAAGCGTTTTTTCAGTTCAGCCGTCAGCGGCAGGCGCCAGTCGTCGAAGAGGTTGTCGTCGCAGCCAGGCACGGCAGCATCCTCGGGGCGGCTGTCGCGGATCACCAGCACCTGGCGCCCGGCCTCGTAGCCGGCTTCCCGGCCACGCTCGAAACCATCGCGCACACCCTCGGCATGGCCCCTGCGTTGCCCGGTGGCATGGCCCTGGAACCATGAGTCCCGGTGCTGCGCCTGCAGGCGGGTCAGGCAGCGCCCCAGCAGGCGCGCCGCCACACGGCGAAACCAGGGCAACTGGGCGGGCGGGGTAAGGTCGGCGGGGGCCTGGGGTAGCTCTTGGGCCACAGTCACTCCTTGCTGAACGTAAACAATGGGCATGTTCGCCGCATCGACCAAAAATGGCCAGCGAATGCTTGCAGATCAGGGGATTAGGCGATGAAGCGGATAAGTACCTGCAGGTTATAGATCCACTAATTCGATTGTTTTTAGCCGATATTTACGCTTATTTTCGATGTTTCTTTGGCGCATCATGGCCTCATCCACTGATTCAAGGAGCGCGACCATGCTGCAACTTCGTTCGTTCGATAGCCTCGGCCATGCCAACCACGGCTGGCTCGACGCCCACCACCATTTTTCCTTTGCCGAGTACTACGACCCAGCGCGCATGCACTGGGGCAACCTGCGGGTCTGGAACGATGACCTGATCGCGGCCGGCAGCGGCTTCCCACCGCACCCACACCGCGACATGGAAATCATCACCTATGTGCGCGAAGGCGCGATCACCCACCAGGACAGCCTGGGCAACAAAGGCCGGACCGAGGCCGGTGATGTCCAGGTGATGAGTGCCGGTACCGGCATCGTGCACAGCGAGTACAACCTGGAAGACGTCGATACCCGTATCTTCCAGATCTGGATCGTGCCGGAACGCACCGGTGAAGCACCGCAATGGGGTAGCCGACCGTTCCCCAAAGGTGAACGTGGCGAAGGCTTCGTGACCCTGGCCAGCGGCCGCGCCGGCGATGAAGACAGCCTGCAGATCCGCACCGATGCACGCCTGGTGGCTGCCACCCTGAAAGCGGGTGAGACCGCCGAATACCGTTTCGATGCCGATCGCCGGGGCTACCTGGTACCCGCCAAGGGCCGGGTGGAAGTCAACGGCCTGCGGGTCGAGGCGCGTGATGGTGTGGCCATCGAGCAGGAGCAGCTTCTGCGCGTGACCGCCATCGAAGACAGCGAGATCGTGCTGGTGGACGTGGCCTGACCTTCACCCGGCAGGCTTGGTGGTCAGCCGGGCTGTCGTTTTCAGCAGCGAGTGCAGTCAATACCGTTTCACAAATCGTCGTGTAGCCGTAGTCTTTGCCGGTACCCGACCACGGAACGTTGACATGCTGCAGTTGCTGCTGACCACCCTGCTCCCGATCATTCTGCTGATTGTCCTGGGTACTTTCCTGCGCCTGCGGGGGTTTCTGGCCGAAACCTTCTGGCCTGGCGCTGAACGCCTGAGCTACTACGTACTGCTGCCAGCGCTGTTCCTGCATGGCCTGGCCACCGCCAACCTGGAGGGTGTGCCGGTGCTGGGCATGGTCGGCGCGCTGATGCTTTCCACCTTGGCGGGCGCGGTGATGCTGGTGCTCTACCAAGGCATGGCAGACCACGAGGGTGCCGATTTCACCTCGGTGTTCCAAGGCGGTATCCGCTTCAACAACTACATTGGTGCCACCCTGGCTGCCGGCCTCTACGGCAGCGCCGGCATAGCCCTGGCCGCGGTTGCCAACGCGGCCATCGTGCCTCTGGTCAACCTGCTCTGCGTGCTGGTGTTCGCCCGCTTTAGCGCCCGCCACAGTTCGCCAGCAACCGTGCTGAAGGCAATCTTCGCCAACCCGCTGATTGTCGGCTGCGCGGGTGGCCTGCTGCTGCGCTTGACCGGGCTGGGCCTGCCGCCGGGCATCGAGCCCACGGTCAAGGCCCTGGGCCAGGCTGCCCTGCCGCTGGGGCTGCTGTGCGTGGGGGCAGCGCTGGGCGGCGCCCGCCTCGGCCAGCAGGCGCGGCCATTACTGGCGGCTTCGGCGTTCAAGTTCCTGGTCATGCCTGTGACCACCTGGGGCCTGTGCCGGCTGCTGGGCCTGGGCGGCCAGGCCGCAGTGGTGGCGGTGCTGTTCCAGGCACTGCCGACAGCCTCGTCCTCCTACGTAATGGCGCGGCAAATGGGCGGCAATGCACCGTTGATGGCCACCATCATCGCCCTGCAAACCGTGGCCGCCGCCGCCACCCTGCCTTTGGTATTAATGCTTACGCTTGGCTAGACTGGCATCAGCCCACCGTTCGGAGTTCGACCATGCGCTTTTCGTGGATGCTGATCGGCCTGACCACCGCCCTGCTTGCCGCCCCCTTGCACGCTGCCGACCCCGCCAAAGCCGCCGTGGCCGAGGGCAAGGCCGAGGCCCTTGAAGAAAAAGTGGTCGAGGCAGCGCCCCCGCCCAAGCCCGCCGAAAAGTTGACCCCGAGCGAAGCGCAGGCCGTGGACCCGGCTGGCAAGGCACCGCTGGATGACAGCCTTACCTGCCTGGCGCGCACCCTTTACTGGGAAGCCAAGGGGGCCGATGCCAAAGACATGGCCGCCGTGGCCAGCGTGGTGCTGAACCGCCTGGGCCAGGATGGCTTTCCGGATACCATCTGTGGTGTGGTCAAGCAGGGCGTTGAAAGCAAAGCCTGCCAGTTTTCCTGGTGGTGCGACGGGCGCCCCGACCAGGTCGAGGAGCCGCAGCGCTACGACGTTGCCAAGGAAATTGCGCGCAAAGCCCTCAACCAGCAGTTGCAGGATTCCACAGGCGGCGCGCTCTACTTCCATGACCGCAGTGTGCATCCAGCCTGGGCCAAGGCTTATCGCCGAACGGCCAAGACCACGCACTTTTTGTTCTACAAACCCAACCAGGCGTTGGCCCGCTGACAAGGCACGTGTTAGCGCACACTGCCCTGTCACCCGACTTGTCGCCGGCTTTTAGGTTTGTTTGCCCAAGCTTCGCACTTTTGCGGCGGGCAATGGTCTACCTCCCTTCGTGTACCGCCGGCACTGTTTGCCGGCGTTTTATTTGCCTTGCACCCGCCTGGGCCAAAAGCCCCGAGCTTGTGTAGGATGAGCAGCGCCTACCACGCCGCTGCCAGTCATAGGGAGATACACATGCGCGTGCTGTCATCCGTTGCCGCCTTGTCGCTTGGCCTGTTGATTTCGACCGGGGCATTGGCCGTTACCGGCGAAGAAGCGCAACTGATCGCGTCGATCAATGCCTACCGCAGCCAGGCCCAACCTTGCGGTGGCGAGGCATCGCTGGAACTGCCGCCGCTGAACAGCGATACCCGCCTGGCGCTGTCGCCGGAGGGCACCCGCGATCTGCAGCAGGCCATGACCCGGGCGGCCTACCCTATGGTCAATGTGCAGGCCATCAGCCTGTCGGGGCCGCGCGATGCGCCTGCGGCCATGCATGCCATCGAGGAAAGTTTCTGCCAGGTGGTGCTGGACCCGCAGTTCGTCGACATTGGCGTCAGCCAGGAAGGCCGCGATTGGCGTATCGTGCTGGCCCGGCCACTGCTCAGTGGCCGCCTCGGTGACTGGCAAGCCGAAGGGCAGAAAGTGGTGGAGGAAATCAACGCGGCCCGCAAGGTGGCGCGGCAGTGTGGCGGGCAACCCTTCGCTGCCGCCCCGCCGTTAAGCTGGAACACGGTGCTGGCGGGGGG
>NZ_BCBD01000260.1:0-3759 GCF_001320345.1 Pseudomonas sp. NBRC 111127
CGTCATTCCATAGCAAACGATGAACAAATCTCGGCAACCTTGCTCGCGGTACCACATCACAACACGCTCAATCATCTGGCCCAAAATGTAAATCAGCGTGTCGTCATATCCGCCCGGCGAACTTGCTTCGTACGGATAGCGAGCGTTTGTGAAAACGTTCCGATAACGCTCGATCCATTCTTCCTCCTGGTCGAATCGAAGTCGCGAACGGATATCAGCAGGCACCGCGTAAAAAAGCGTTAGCAGATCGTGCTTGTCAGCTCGATTCCGATCAGCTGAAACCTTGCCAATACGCTGCAGCTCACGGTGGGCATCTCTAATGAGCGTGGGCTCCAGGTCATACGTTTCATTGACCTGGCCATGGTGACCATTGGGCACGGCAACGAAGCTTTTAAGCAGAATTTCCATGCCAATGGCCGCATTTATTTGGGCAATTGCCATCATGTCGTGACCGGTAAGCAGGTGCTTTGCAGCCTCGCAATAGCGGTACGCGCTTTCAACCATCCAAGGTGTCAGATGCGGTTGCATCGGGATTCTCCAAGAGTAACGGACCAGGAATTGAGCTTTCCCTGGTTCAGCAGATGAGCTACCCTGCCCTTTATAATATTCATTTAAGGAATAACTACACTAAATATCCATTTAGTTGAGTTAACGTTGTAGTTCACCAATATACTGGCCCTTCCCCGCAAATACGTCAGCCACGGTTCGTGCCCTCGCCCGCTCATCCCTTCTTGGCTACCGGCCAGCAGCCCTGAGCTTCACTCTCAGTCCCGCGCCTCACCACCACAATGCCTGCACGCCCTCACGCCATGCCCGCAGCCACCTTTCCACGCCTGGCAAGCCGGTGGAACGTTTCTGCAACCGCCCGGGTCGCACAACAAAGACGCAGCCAACTGCGTGAACCCTGACCGTGAGGACCTTCCATGAGCGCGCTCTCTTCCAATGGGGCTGCAGAACACCCCATCTGCCTGACCCTCAATGGTCAGCCCCGAACACTGGCAGTCCACCCGTGGACCACCCTGCTCGACCTGTTGCGTGAACAGCTGGACCTGGTAGGTACCAAAAAAGGCTGCGACCACGGCCAATGTGGCGCCTGCACGGTGTTGCGCGACGGCAAGCGCGTCAATGCTTGCCTGACACTGGCCATCATGTGCGACGGAGCAGACTTGGTGACCATCGAGGGGCTGGCCAGCGGCGACGTGCTGCACCCTATGCAACGGGCTTTCATCACCCACGATGCGTTTCAGTGCGGGTACTGCACACCTGGGCAGATCTGCTCTGCCGTCGGGCTTGTGCGTGAGGGGCGTGCCGACTGCCGTGAGGCCATTCGCGAGCAGATGAGCGGCAACCTTTGCCGCTGTGGTGCCTATGGCAACATCGTCGCCGCGATCGAAGAAGCCCAGCCGCTGATGGCACATCCGGATCAACCACAACGGGGGGCGAAGCCATGATGCCCTTCAGCTACCACAAGCCTGCGTCAGTCAGCGAAGCCGTGAGCCTGGCTGGCGACAGCGCGCGCTTCATCGCCGGGGGCACCAACCTGGTCGACCTGATGAAGGAAAATGTGGTCCGCCCCGAGCGCCTGATCGATATCTCAGGCTTGGCGCTGGATGGGCTGCACCCCACTGCCAACGGTGGCGTCATGATCGGTGCCTTGGTCAGTAATGCCGACCTGGCCTGGCACCCGATGATCGAGCAACAATACCCGTTGCTGTCACAGGCTATCCTGGCGGGCGCTTCACCGCAGTTGAGAAACATGGCCAGTACCGGCGGCAACTTGCTCCAGCGCACACGCTGTTACTACTTCTACGATACCGGCTCCCCCTGCAACAAACGTGAACCCGGCAGCGGATGCCCTGCTCGTAGTGGCCGCAACCGCATCCACGCCATTCTTGGCGCCAGTGAGGCCTGTGTGGCCACTCATCCGTCCGACATGTGCGTAGCACTGGCAGCACTCGAAGCCGTGGTGCACGTAGAGGGACCGGCTGGCAAACGCCAGATCCCGTTCGCAGATTTCCATCGCCTGCCGGAGAACAATCCGGAGCGTGATAACCAGCTGGCAGCCGATGAACTGGTAACGGCCGTTGAGCTGCCGCCACCGCTGTTCGAACAGCATTACCGCTACCTGAAAATTCGAGACCGAGCCTCCTACGCGTTTGCGCTGGTGTCGGTCGCTGCGGCTTTGCGCTTGGATGGCGATGTGATTCAGCACGCCCGCCTGGCGCTGGGCGGTGTAGCGCACAAACCATGGCGAGACACGGCTGTGGAAAGCCTGCTGGTTGGCCAGGTGCCTTCCGAGGCGCTGTTCGACAACGCCGCACAGGCGCTGCTTCAGGGCGCGCAGCCGCTGACCCACAATGGTTTCAAGGTAACACTGGCGCAGCGTGCAATCGTGCGTGCATTGACTGACGCGGCGCACCGTGCCGCTGGTGTGGGGGCATGACCATGGTCAACAACAAATCGGTAGTCGGTACCCCTCTGGATCGCGTGGATGGCGTGGCTAAAGTCACCGGCCAGGCACGCTATGCGGGCGAATACCCAAAAGACGGCCTGCTCCATGGCAGCGTGGTGTCCAGTACCATCGCCCGCGGCCGTGTACTGCGCATCGACGCTACCGAGGCGCTGGGCGTACCCGGCGTTGTCGCGGTGCTCGACCATGGGCATCGTCCGCATATTTCCAGTTATGACGATGACTACAGCGACGCCGATGCAGCTGAGGGCGCGCCCTTTCGGCCCCTGTTCAACGATCGAGTGCTGTATAGCGGGCAACCCCTGGCGCTGGTGGTGGCGCACACCCTGGAGGTGGCCCGGTATGCAGGCTCATTGATCAGGATCGAATACGCCGAGGAACCTCACGAGACAGACCTGGGCGCTACCAAGGCGTCGCATGTGGCGCCGGCAGAAACACCGGCCCCGCGTGGCGACTTCGCTGGCAGTTTCGCTGGGGCACCCGTGCAGGTCGATGCCACCTACCTGACTGCCAACGAGCACCACAACCCGATGGAGCCCCACGCCTCCACCGTGCACTACAAGCCCGACGGCAGCCTGGAAATTCATGACAAGACCCAAGGCACGCAGAACTGCCAGGACTACCTGCACAAGGTGTTCGGCCTGCCCAAGGCCCAGATCCGTGTGCACGCAGCCTTCGTCGGCGGTGCCTTTGGCTCGGGCCTGCGCCCGCAGTATCAACTGCCCCTGGCAGTGATGGCGGCGCTGCATCTTCAGCGCTCTGTGCGCGTCACCCTGACGCGCCAGCAAATGTTCACGTTCGGCTACCGGCCCCGCACCGAGCAGCGTTTGCGCCTGGGCGCAGACGCAGGTGGGCGCTTGCTGGCTGTCGGTCACGATGGGCTGGGGCAGACCTCGCGCTTCGAAGACTTCACCGAGCACCTGGTGGAATGGAGCGGCATGCTCTACCAGTGCGACAACGTTGAACTCAACTACCGCCTGGCCTCGCTGGATGTGTACACGCCCCTGGACATGCGTGCCCCTGGGGCCGGCTCAGGCGTGGTCGCGCTTGAGTGCGCGATGGATGAGCTTGCCTGTGCCGCTGATATCGACCCGGTAGAGCTGCGCCGGCGTAATTTTGCCGCCAACAACGGCAACGAGGGCAAGCCCTACTCCAGCAAGGAACTGCTGGCGTGCTACCAGCAAGGCAGCGAGCGTTTCGGTTGGCAGCACCGCAACCCACAACCGCGCAGCATGCGCACTGGCAACCAATTGGTCGGTTGGGGAATGGCGGGCGGCGTCTGGGAGGCC
>NZ_BCBD01000261.1:0-3739 GCF_001320345.1 Pseudomonas sp. NBRC 111127
TAGCGTCGATCGAAATTGGTCACAAAATCGGGACGGATAGCGACCAGCGCTGCAATCTCTCGAGAGCGTGTTCTCTCGCTTGCCAGGAATTTGGTGGTTTCGCTGTGCATCACGATAGGCATCACCAGAAGCGCTTTGGCCAGTGTCAGGTTCTGCATGTGGTTGAGCACACACCCGATCGCGACGGCAGCGATGCCGGCATTGTTATAGCCGCTCCAAGCGCGAGGCAGTGCAGGGCAGAGCTCGATGGCATCACTGCTCATAGGGTTTTCCACTCAGGATGCCAGCCGATCATGTTCTGCTCCGAGAGGAGGTAAAGCTCCCCGTTGGATTGTTCCGTGCTGAGCTCATCATCACCCAGTCGATACGTCTCATCGCGCATGGCATCGACGATGGCCTGGGCTTTGTCATTGATCTCGCTTTCGGTGCATTTTTTGAATGCCTTTCGGTGCTTGTTACTCCAGCGCAACGTGACGTCCTTGTGAAGGGCAGTTACCTCATCCGATACCACCTCACCGCCGTGCACCCAGACTTCCAAGCTGCGCGCCATTCTTACCTTATGAGTCGACAGCTGCGTGATGACTTCGCTGTCGTCTTTACAAATGTCGTCAATGACAATCAGCTGCTTGATGAAGCGCTGCCCCAGTAGGTCTTCGGGCAATGGAGGTTCAAACTGCAGTCGGCTCAGCCGCTTCTTGACTGCCTGTGAGACGACGCGGCGATAGCGAGTGCGAAAATCGTCGAATGTGATCGCCGTCAGTGTTCCTGCCAAAATTGAAAAATAGTTGTCATCACGGATCAAGGTACTGAGGCGCTCATAGACGCTATCGACGTCTTCGGGCAGCACGAATTTTTCTTCCAGAGTGTCCTTTACCTTCTGGATAACCTCAGTCTCTGCGAGCTGGAAAAAGACACGCTTGAGGAACTCCTGCTGAACGCTGGGCTCGATGGTCAGCACGGTGTCGATGTAGCCCTTGATCGTGGAGTCTTTGGTCGACCCCGACAACGACTTTGCCCGGTCGACAACTGCCTGCAGATTCTCAGCAGAGGCGTGTTCCGTATAAGCAATCAATAATTGTGAGAACAGGTTGGACTTGCTCTCGCTCTTGTTCGAGACGAGGTGGAATTCGCTGCGCTTCACGAACTGGAGCTGGGCGGCGATCTCACTCCGGCCATCTCGCGGATCGGTGATCACACGTGTCCAGTTGTACAGCGTCTTCCACAAGTCACCGTCCAGCTCCGTTAGGGCAATGGGGCTGCCACCGGCCTGAGTCTGGATCGTGTGCTTGAGCTGGAACAGCAATTGGACATCGTTATCTAGATCGCTATGAACATCGTCCTTTATCTCAAGGCCAATCGATTGGCCTTTCTTCATGTTCAATAATCGGTAAACGAAATAGTGGAATTGGTAATCGAATCCCGCGCCGGTGCCAGGCGCAGTCGATTCCTCCATGAAGGTTTTAGGGGTAGCCATTACTTCTCTCTGCACGGACAGGGCGCTCTGCCTGCCAGGGCTCGGGTTTGTAAATGGCCTTCCCTGGCGTGTTAGCGGAGCTAATGAAGCCACAGGGAAGAAGGGGAGCGCAACTATTTTGCCATCACGTATTAATTCTAGATCCGTATACTTGTTTTTTATACAGCCTGTAATTTTATACAGCCTGCAGAGCCTTTTATGGCTTTTGGATGTTGCGTCACGGCCGACAAGGTGGCAGATATCGTGTGAAAGCGTATATCAGTTTACTTTCTTGTTGGTGTTTGTTTGAGGGGGGAGCTTTGCGGCTCCAGGCTAGGGTTCTAAACTTGGCCGTGTAAGCTATCCGATCACTGCCGGCCTGCAGCTTCGGTGTTTTTCTGAATGGCTCTTGATAACTTGTTGAAGGCTTGATTTTTATTTGATTACTGTCGGGTTGAGAATGACCGTGGTGAGAGGTGATGAATTGGTTGGTGAGCGCTGAGAAATAACTTGTCTATAAAGTATGATAGCTAGTAAAATGCATTCTTCTGTGTGATTTATTGGAGCGCTCACTAAATGCGCATCGATCGGGTTGAAATCAAAAACTTTCATGGTATTGAGCAGGCCGATTTCGAGCTTCACGAAAAGGTGACCGTGCTGCTTGGTAATAATGCCGTCGGTAAATCAGCCGTCCTTGATGCGATGGCGATTCTGGCAGGTACATACTTTTTAGGTGTTGATGGAATTAGCTCTTTGTCCATTAAAAAAGCCGATGCGCGGCAAGAGCGACGAATTCAAACAGATGGATCTACCGAGCTTGTATATCATCTTCCCTGCGAGTTGAAATCCTATGGTTATGTCCATGATCGAGAGTTAACCTGGGGGCGAGAGCTTTACAGTGCGGAAGGGAATACTCGTAAAGGCAATTCGCTTGAGCTGGAACGAATCTCCAAAAATGTTTATCAGCAGATAGTCAAGAAAGAGCAAGTTATAAGGCCGTTCATAGCTTATTACTCGGCTGCACGACTTGGCTCCCAAAAGCGGCAGACACGCAATCAGAATGAAAAATTAAAAGACATCAGTGCAGGCTACTTCAATACGTTGGATAAAGAAGGCAGCCTTTGGCGCTCGGAGGCATGGTTTGCAGGACTTCAAGGGCGTGCCTTCCTTGGCGTTGCCAGCGCGCGCGAAATCTTTGAAGAAGTGAAGCGACGCTTACTCATCCTATTCAAAAGTATTGAGCGCCCTCTGATCGACTTGTTCTATGAGTCTGAAGTGAAACAGATATTTGTTCGCTTCGAGGGAAGTGACAGTTATAGTCCTCTTGATTTCCTCAGTAGTGGCTATCTCAGCGTTATGGCTATGGGGATGGACATCGTCTATCGGATCTTCTCGCTCAACGCACATCTGGGTGTAGACGCCTTTGACAAGACGCCAGGCGTGGCGCTCATCGATGAGTTGGACATGCACTTGCATCCAAAGTGGCAAGGTCGGTTCGTAGATGATCTTCGCGAGGTATTTCCCGGATTGCAGTTTATCGTGGCTACTCATTCGCCGTTCGTGATTCAAGGTCTACGGCATTGCAGCATTATCGATATGGAAAAGAGCGAAGTCCGGCAGCTCGGTGATTACGTTAAGAAAAGTATTGCTGAGGTGGCTGAAGATTACATGAATATGGATGACGTTGAGAGGAGTCCGTATTTCAAGGAGCAAGTAGAGGCTGCTGAGGATTATTTCACACTGCTCAAGGTCACTGACAAAAACAACCGTGAGGACGTTCAGGCGGCCAAGGCGAAACTTGATGAATACGAGGTAAGGTATAACCGCGACCCCGCGTTCATTGGTCTGTTGCGCGCGGAACGTAATGCATCTGGTATGGACAAGGACGAATGAGACCACTATCGCGGGGGCCGAGCACCAAAAAGTACAAAGACTACAAGCGCTACCATAAAGACCTTCTGCGCTCATATGGGCCTTTCTGTGCGTATTGCGAGAAGAAAGATTATGATTTAGATGTCGAGCATGTGGAGCCTAAGTCAGTTGTTCCGGCTAAAACCACTGATTGGAATAATCTCCTGCTTGGCTGCGTGAACTGCAATAGGGATTTCAAGAAATCGTGGAATAAGAGTCGCAGCGGTTATATTTTTCCCGATTTGAATGAAACATTTAAGGTATTTCATTATCGTGCTGATGGTACGATCAGTGCTGTCACTGCGGCAGCAGTCGAAACACGTCAACTCTGTGGCTTGAACCGCCCTGCTGCGATTAGCAACCGCCAGGATGCCC
>NZ_BCBD01000262.1:0-3587 GCF_001320345.1 Pseudomonas sp. NBRC 111127
AAGATCTCGCGGGCTCGGGCGTCGGCTTCCTCCTGGGTGGCGTATCGGGTTTTATTGGCCGAGTCGTAATCATTGGCCAGGTTGATAGCTACATATGGCATGGGTGTTTCCTCATGGGTTATCTAAATGGAAATGGGTAATCAGATGCGCGAATAACGAGCGCTTGTGGCTGGCGATCAGTTGGAATGTCAAACCACGACGTAGTGGAGCTGCCGAATATTACGGCGGTTGTTGCAACCGCGGGGCTGAAGAAAAAACGAACGCCCCCTTGCGAGCCTCCGCAGCCCTCGTTGGCATTAGTCCTAAAAGTACCAGCACCCAGATCAGATCCTTCATTCAAAAGACAGATCCGGGAGAACGTGAGGTAAGCCGCTAACTCACCCGAGGCCACAGGGACAAATACAGCTCCCTTGGGCTGCACAAAGTCGCCCGACGACCATTCAAGACCCGACCTTTCATTGCCTCCGCCAGAATACGGCGTCCAACGAATGTCCGTGTTCGAAGAAACAGGAGGGTTTATTGCGGGTGGATCAACGGTGGCGATAACGTTCAGCGGCGGCATTCCAGTTGTGAAGCTAATACGACCCGCTGCGTCATAGCACTCCATGCCCGACCTCTCTCCCACGTCACGCATCAAATCAAAAACGAATGCTTTGGTGTTCGGTGAGCAACCCTTGAAATAAAGAGTTATATCATTCCCGTTTACCGCTTCCCCGCATGGCTTGCCATCTCCAACCAAGAATACGATTGGTGAAATTGCGCCGCTGACGGTGATACCGCATATAGGGTCTCGGAAGTCTGAGTATCCCCAGCTCCCTTCATCGTTGGGGTTCAGCTGGCCAGAGCGAAGGTAATGCCTGCCCCACCGGTCAACGAGGTTCAAATAGCCGCTTTTCAAGAGTCCGTAGGTTATACGATCAATGTCGAACAGCAGCGAACCATCTTCTTTGAAAGCCTGAAATCCGACAGGCATCTGACCTCCTAATAGTAACCGTAGTAAATACGGCAGTTAGCGCTGAACTGTCCGAACCACGTGGAATGCTGATATTGCCACGACATGGTGTCACCGGAAATTGTCACCCCCGGCTTTTTGCCTTTCCATAGCTGTGTATCCACAAGCGACACAACAATGTAGAAGCGCCGTTTACCTGCCGGCATAGCGGGAAGAGTAATGGCTCCGCCCGCTGCGTTCGTGACAACATCACCTTGATGCTGACTGATCGACATTGTCATGTTGACCAATAGTCGACCGTCTGAACCATATGTTTCAAGCCCGGTGGCCATATATTTATCCAGAACTCAAAAATGCTGTACTGACCTGCTGCACAGAGCATTACGCCGAGCGACAACCTTGCCGGAATAACATCCCCCGCAATTACCAAACCCCCATTCGAACCCTTCTCACTCCATCGACAATAACGTCAATTCCGTTTACATCCATCATTGTGTAAGTGTTAGCTCGAGTTGGGTGGCGCATTATGATCTGCGCAGTCCGAGTAATCATTTGCATAAGCGGAAGACCCTGTGCGTTTACCAACGAAGAGTTAATATCCGCAGAAACGAGGGCGCTCTGGACAGATAGCTTTGATATGAACGCTTCATTGATGAACACTTGTCCGTTCTGGATAGCGAACGGGCTCACAAAACCGTTGCCCGATGGGTTTAGCACAGCGAATCGGTCGGCCATTACAGCGAAGGTCGATTGCAGCACCCCGCTGCTGTTATCAGCCCCAAGGCCGAATCCAGCGGCAACGTACTGCCCGCCGGCGGTGACCTGGAGCTTCACGGAGTAGGAGGCATTGACCTTGTTGTTCAGCGTGGTCTGGGCCGTGCTGATCTGCTGTACAGAGGCGTTGGTGGTGCCCAGGTTGCTTTGGACAGTGTCCACCCGCTGGCCAAGCGCAGCATCACCGCTGGACCTGGCCGTGGCCTCGCTCTGAATGGCCGCATTGGCATCCCCAACCGAGGTATAAAGTCCGTCGATGCGCTTCGACTCCGCAGTGAGCGTTGCGCCCTGCTGCGTTACAACACTGTCGAGGCTGGATACCGCTTGCGCTGAGGCAGCCGCCGATCGCCTTCCAAGCGCGATGTAGGCGATGTCGATTTCACCGGTCGTGTCGGCGGAGTTCATCATATCCAAGCGAATGGCATACATGTTCTTGCCGTTCCATCCGGCATGGCCGGAGAGATCGACTTCAATGTCCTGCCAATCCGTGGTCGTCGTGCTGATCGTCCAGTCCAGGCGGCGAGCCTCCGCCAAGCCGCCGTCTTCGTTGGCCCAGTACAGTCGTGCCGTGGTACGCGTGGTGTTGCGACGACGCAGGCGAATGCGCAGGTAGGGGTTCTCCGCACCTGGCAGCACAGGTGTGAAGTTGCACTGCAGGCTTTGAGACTTGGCCATGGTGGCGAACAGCGGCCCAGTTGTGAACGTAGAGCCGGATGCGGTAGCCACCCACCCACGGGTAGAGCCAGTGAACTCCCATGCACGGCCAGCCACGAATGGCTGGGCCGCGCCCACGCTGTTTTTGAGCTGGGTGATGTCAGAGCTCTGGCTGGTAATCGTGCCCTCCGCAGTGCTTACCCGGTTGGTCAGCGAGTTGACCGCCGAGGCCTCAGCCTTCGTCGCCACCTGGCTGAGCGCACTGGCCGCTGCAGCCGCTGCATCAGTGGCGACTTTGTCGGTCACGGCGACCCAGGCGGTGCCACTCCAGCGCTTGGGCGTGTTGGCGTTGCCGGTGGTGTCGATCCACAGGTTTTGCGCCAGGCGCTTGTCTGCGGCCGGAGCCGTTGAGCCGTAAATGACCTCCCCCTTCGCGCCCGCTGCTGTAGCGGCGGCCTGAGCCGCCTGCTGCGCAGCTGTCACATTCTGGTTGGTCGTGGTCAGACTGTTTTCCAGGCTGGTGGTCCTCCCCGCCACGCTGGATAGAGTTGAGCCTTGCTGGTCGACGGTCGAAGTGAGGCTACCCACGGCTGCCGAAGTCGCACTGTTGTTCACCGCATTGACTTGGCCGTTGTCTCGCCAGCCGGTTGCGCGCGAACCATACTCAAACTGGGGCCTAGCCATTTCTACGTATCCGGCGGTTACCGCGCCGGTGGCGCTGTAGATACGCAGGTAGACGTAGCAAGTGACTGCCCCTGCGGGGGCCACTGCGCTGAATTGCTCACGCTTGCCTGCTGCGGTGATGGTAAACATCAACGAATTAGGGGCGCTGATCACGGTGCCGGCCGCGTTGATCCACTGGATGAAGAACCTGAACCCCAGGCCAGCGGTACCCCGAAGAAAGATCGAAGCTGCAACGGTCTGCCCTTCCGCTACCATCGGCCGGCGGTCTTTCGTGCCTCCAGTTGGACGCAGCGATTTATAGGGCGTGCCGGTACCCACACTGGAAACCTCAACACGTACCGCCTTCTCCCCTGCGTTCAGCCATGAGGTAACCAGCGATTCGACGCTGGTCGCCGGGCCCTCAGTGGCCCAGCCATCTGCGATATCACCACCAGTTCCGGCTTTGTTAAAGGTCGGGTTGTAGAACAGGTTCTCGCCGCCGGCGTCACCGATCGTGTTGTTCAATTCGGTGATGCTACCCGAA
>NZ_BCBD01000263.1:0-3499 GCF_001320345.1 Pseudomonas sp. NBRC 111127
CGGCGCCGACATCGTCAAGGCCTACGGCGGCACCGTGAAGGTGCTGGGGCTGGTCGAGAACAGCTCGACCACGGCTATTGTCGAGAAGATCCGCAAGCACTGATCGAGCGCCACTCTTTCACTGGTCTGTGTAGGAGCGGCCTTGTGTCGCGAAAGGGCTGCGCAGCAGCCCCAGGATTCCGCCGCAAATGCAAAAATAGCTGGGGCTGCTGCGCAGCCCTTTCGCGACACAAGGCCGCTCCTACAGGGGCCACGCAGGCTTCAGAATCTTATTTGTGAAGTGAGGTGCGCGCCCGCTGCAGCAACGCCCGCGCCTTGTCGCCGAAACGTTGCAGGCGTGAGGCCCGCGCCGGCTTGCTTTCCACCAGGCCTTGCTGCTTGACCCAATCCCTCCAGCGCACCCGCTCGTCCGCCACTACCCAACCTTCCTGCCTGGCAAAGCTTTCGGCCAGGTAAAGGCCGCGCGTACTCGCAGGCACCAATTCGTCCTTCTTCAACGTGTACAGCTCTGCCAGCGGTTGGCCGTCCTGCAACGGCATCAGGTACAGGTCAGGGCGCTTGCGGTTGAGCCTCGCCACCAGTTGGTCGCCTTCCAAACGCTCGTCAACGTGGAACAAGCTGAGCTTCTTGGCGTCCCGCGGCACCTGCAAACGCATGTCATAGATCAGTTGCAACGACGCAGTGGGCAAGTGCACATAGGCCCGCGGCCGCTCCAGCAGGGGCAGCTGGCCACAGTGTACGGGCCGGGCGGCACCGGATTGCGGGGCCAGCACGAAGTGCGGGGTTTCGCGGTAGTGCAGGGCGGCAGCGTAGGGGACGGGTAGCCAAGTGTCGTTGAAGCGCCCGC
This sequence comes from Pseudomonas sp. NBRC 111127, assembly GCF_001320345.1. NCBI lineage: Bacteria > Pseudomonadati > Pseudomonadota > Gammaproteobacteria > Pseudomonadales > Pseudomonadaceae > Pseudomonas > Pseudomonas sp. NBRC 111127. The sequence continues at coordinate 848 of NZ_BCBD01000263.1, forward strand.
CCAGCCAGCCTTCCGGGGTTTCCAGCAGGCATTCTTCGGCCACTTCCTGCACGGCAGTATGCAGGGGCAGGTTCAGCTCCTGCGCCGGCACGTAGCCGGAAATCAGTTTCAGTACCACATCGCCCCGGTCTTGCCGGCGCTGGCGCACCAGCACCCAGTAATCGCGGTTCTGCCAATGCAGCGTCAGGCGCACCGATACGCCCAGGTTTGCCAGTTCGGCCACGAAGCGCTGCGGGTCGGGCAGTTCGATGGCTTTGCGCCGCTGTTGGGTCTGGGCGAAATTCAGCGGCATGCCGATGCTCTGGTAAATCAGCCCTTCGGCGCTCGCCTCGACGTGCAATGGCAGTGTCTTGAAGTTGCTCGGGTTCTTGCGGATCAGCGTTCGCGCCACGAGGCTCCTCCTTGCGTCGGGTCAGTTTCCAGGCCCAGGGGGCCGTGGGTAACTCAGTGCTGGCCCAGAATACGGGCAACGGTGGCCACGTTATGGGCCAGGTGCAACGGGTTGATGGTGCCGACGATAGCACTGCTGACGCCCGGGTGGGCGAACAGCAGTTCGAAACTGGCCTTCACAGGGTCGACACCCGGCGCCAGGCAAAGGTGCCCGCTGGCCAGCGCCTTTTTCACCAGGATGGCCTTGCCGTGCTCGGCAGCGTAGTCCAGCACCGGCCGTTCTGCCTGCTCGCTGAGGTTGTAGGTGACCATGGCGCAATCGCCTTGCTCCAGGGCCTTCAGGCCCCCGGCGACGGTTTTGCCGGACAGGCCGTAGCCAAGGATCTTGCCCTCTTGTTTGAGCGCGGCCAGCGTCTGGTACACCTCTTGCTGTTCAAGAATGGCCAGGTCGTTGCCGTCGGAATGCACCAGCACCAGGTCGATGCGGTCGGTTTCCAGGCGGCGCAGGCTGCGCTCCACCGAGCGGCGGGTGTGGGCGGCGGTGAAATCGAAATGTGACTGGCCACCGTCGAATTCTTCCCCGACCTTGCTCACGATCACCCACGCGTCGCGCTGGCCGCGCAGCAGCGGGCCCAGGCGTTCCTCGCTGCGGCCATAGGCGGGGGCGGTATCGATCAGGTTGATGCCCAGTTCGCGGGCCTGGGCCAGCAGCATGCGGGCTTCGTCGTCGCTGGGGATGGTGAACCCATTGGGGTATTTCACGCCCTGATCGCGGCCCAGCTTGACCGTACCCAGGCCGAGTGGCGAAACCTGAAAGCCGGTGCTGCCCAGCGGGCGTTGCAAACCGTGCAGGGTGGGCAGGCTCATGGCAGCAGGCGCTCCCAGGCCGGCACACCCAGCACCGGCCGAGGCAGGTCGCCTAGCTCGGCATGCGCCTGTGGGCGGATCCCGTCGCGTTGCAGGTGGCTGATGACGCGGTCGCTGAAGTCCGGTGCCAGCGCCAGTTTGGTCGGCCAGCCCACCAGCAGGCGGTGTTGCTCGGCGAGGAAGGCGTTGTCCGGGCGTACCAGGCCGGACTGTGCCGGTTCTGCGCGGTCGACCCGCAGTGTGGCCCAGTGCAGTTGGCTTTGGTCGACCCAAGGCAGCAGGCTGGCGATTTCCTTCTGGGCGGCGGCTATTTGTGCCGCAGGCTCGCGGGCGACGCCATCGGCTTCGGCCAGGTCGCCACCCAGGTACCAGACCCACTGGCCATCGGCCGCGGGGTGGGTGGTGATGGTGACCCTGGGCTTTGGCCCGCTGCCCAGGCAGTGTGCGTACAGCGGTTTGAGGTTGGCGCCTTTGGCCAGCACCATGTGCAACGGGCGGGTTTGCATGGCCGGCTGCTGCAGCCCCACGGCATGCAGCAGGTCGGCGGTGCCGGCGCCGGCGCTGAGTACGATGCGTTGCGCACGGATGTCACGGCCGTCCACGCGCAGGCCGACCAGTTCTTCACCTTCGCGCAGCGGTTCGATGTGCTCGCCAGCCAGCAGGCTGTCACCTGCCAGTTCGGCCAGGTTGGCCAGCAGGCTGGGCACGTCGATGACCAGTTCAGCCAGGCGGTAGACCTTGCCTTTGAACGCGCGGTCTTGCAGGGCGGGTGGCAGTTGCTCGCCCTTTACCTGATCGACCCGGCCGCGCACGGCCTTGCTGGCAAAGAAGCTGGTGAGGTTGCCGGCCAGGGTGCCTGGCGACCACAGGTAGTGGGCATCGGACAGCAGGCGGGTGCCGGCAAGATCCAGCTCGCCGCTGCCGCTCAAGGCTTCGCGCCAGCGGCGCGGCATGTCGGCAATGGCTTCCGACGCGCCGGTCAGGGCACCGTGCAGGGCGTACTTGGTGCCGCCATGGATAATGCCCTGGGACTTGATAGTCTGCTCACCGCCAAGGCTGGCGCGCTCCACCAGCACTGTCGAATACCCCATGCGGCGCAGGCGTGCATTGAGCCAGAGGCCTGCGACCCCGGCGCCGACGATCAGCACGTCAGTGGAAATGGCAGATGGCATGGCGGTACCTCGAAGACTGGGACAGCTGGCAAGTATACAGGGTATCCCCCAGCGGGCCCTACCGCCGGCAAACCCGGCCAGTGCTACCCCGTGGGCGCTGGCTTGCCTCGCGGGGCACAGCTCAATGCCCGGTGGTCTTGGAGAACAGCTGAATCACCACCACCCCGCCGACAATCATCGCCATCCCCAGCATCGCCGGCACATCCAGTTTCTGCCCGTAGAT
>NZ_BCBD01000264.1:0-3459 GCF_001320345.1 Pseudomonas sp. NBRC 111127
GCCTTCGGCAATCTGCACCGGCCCCGGGTGCTTGTCGCAGGCACCGATGCTTTTTTCGACGCGGGCGGCCTTGCGGCTATTGATGAACACGTTGGGTGAGGCAGTGGTTATCGTCCCTGAGGGGGACGAGAACATACTGCCTATCGCCTCTCCGGCGGCGGTCAGCAAGCTGCCCCCGATGCCGGCTGCGAGGCCGGCCAGCAAGGCCACACCGAACCCGCAGGTGAACGTGGCGATGGCCACCGTGGCCACCAGCGCAATCCCAAGGGCAGCCCCGATCAGGAAGCCCCCAAGCGCGCTGGTGTGCGATATCTCGTCGCCAAACCTGGCCGCTTCGAACATGAGGGGTTACTCCTGTTCGCCGGACTCGGCGCTGGTTTCGGACGGCGCACGCGGGGTGAAGCTGGCCAGCAGGTTGTCCCAGTCCTGGTTCTGCTGGGCACTGAAATCAGCCTGTGCAGTGGTGGAGAAGATCAGGGCACGCCCAGGGCTGATGATGAAGGCGGCCTGGCGCTGGTACAGCGGGCGGCCCTGGTTCATGTAATAGGCGTCGATCTGGATACCGGGAATGGGTGCGGTAACCGAGAGCGTGACGGCCTTGTTACCCATGCGGGTGTAGCCGCGCAGCTTGGAGGTGAGCAGCTTGACCTGGCGATCGACATAGGCCTGCAGCGCTTCGTCCGGCAGCAGGGTGTCACGCGAGATGGTGATGCTCAAGGGTGCTGGAACACTGGCACCCAAGACGAACATGTTGACCGTGCGGTCCTCGAAACCTGCCGGCAGCGCAATGCCGCCTTCCTGTAATTCGTAATCCATGCGATGAAAATTCCTGATAGCGAAAAAATCGGGGTCAGCCCTGCGCAAAGCCATCGAGCATGCGGTCGAACTCGGCCAGCCACTGGCTCAGGCCGGGCTTGCTGGGGTCGATCACGCTGGAGATATCCAGCCATTGCAGCGAATCGCTGCCGGCGATGGGCACCAGTGCGCCGACCAGGCGACCGTGCCGAGGCTCGTGGCCGGCATTGAAGTGAAAGTCCACGACCTTGGCCGGGTTCCCAGCCAGGAGGCAATCACGTTGGCGAATCACGCGCAGTTGCGGGTTCAATTCGCGCAAAGCCTCGACTGCGCTCTGGAACAGTTGCTCCAGCGGCTGCCTGGCGCGTACATCACGGCGGCGGATGCTGAGGCTGACCGGCTCGCCTTCATGCTCGAGGGTGGTCTGGATGTCGCGAAAACGAAAGCCGAGCGGAAACTGCAAGGCGAAACCTGCAAAGGTGAAAGCACTGGCTACATCCTGCAACACGGCTGGCACCGGTTCCGGTTCGGCTTCCGGTTCAGGCAAAAGCTCGGGCACATGAGCAGCTTCACTGGCCAGCCGCACGGTCTCCTGTTGCGCTGCGCGCCTGGCAGAAATACGGTCGTAGATCGAAGGCTTGTACATGAACCTTGCCTCAGTCGTTGATCCGCACTGCGGCGCCGGTAATCTGGGTGGTGTCGGTACTGGTGGTCACGATGACCTTGCCTTTGATCTCGATGCCTTCCGGGGTCAACGTGATGCTGCTGTCACCCACCTGCAGGATGATGTGCTGCTTGGCAGCCACCTGTATGAACTGGTTGTCGACCTGCAGGGTGTAGGAGCCTTCAGTCACTTGCACCACGGTGTCTTTCTTGACCGTTTCGGTGTGCGTACCGCCAACCGTAATCGTCCGGTTGTTCCCCACATCATGGGTCTCATCCAGCTCGATCTCGGTATCCATGTTGCGCTCGGCATGCATGATGATCTGCTCGGCGCCGGCCTTGTCCTCGAAGCGGAAGAAGTTGGCGGTACCGCCGTCTCCCTTCATCGACCGGGTCAGGAACCCACTCTGGGTCTTGTTCGCCGGCAGCGACCATGGCGGTGTGTTGGTGCTGTTGTACACGCTGCCCATGATCAGCGGGCGGTCCGGGTTGCCGTCGAGGAACACCACCACCACTTCGTCGCCGACGCGTGGGATCTGGATGCTGCCGAAGCCGCCACTGGCGCCGGATTGGGCTACGCGTACCCAGCAGGAGCTTTGGTCGTTGAACTGGCCTAGCCTGTCCCAGTGAAACTGCAGCTTCACGCGGCCCAGTTCGTCGGTGAAAATTTCCTCGCCGGGCGGCCCGACGACGATGGCTGTCTGAGGGCCGTTGATCAAAGGTTTGCGGGTGCTTAGCTGAGGACGGAAAGCAATTTTTCTACGCACGCAGACAAATTTATTGTCATAGCCAGCCTGATCACCCGTCATATAGTTGTTACTGCCGCGATGTTCTACGCTCAGCAAGAGAAACTGCCGGTCATCGGCATCGCCTGAATCATGAACATAATGCTGGGTCAGTTCGAAAGTGTAACCCGGTTTCATGGCCCGGCAGTTGCTATAGCCATAAAATGTCTTACCGACCAGCTCAAGTGCTTCGATGCGATTGCGCACGAGATCTTCGCCGGCTTCGTTGGTCGCATGAGTATATTGACCAGGGAAATCGTAAATTTCGAACTTGTCTACATCCCCTTGCTCATTGAGGCTGTGCATGGACACTGGAAGGAAATTGCGCGGTTGACGGTAGTCGAAAGTTCGAACGGCGATCTTTCCGGACTGCAGTTGACGAGAGGCATGCCACTGAGTAATGGAGTCAGCGGTTTCTGTCACGGACGCGGAATGAAAACGAATCTGCGGTTGCTCGGGAAGAGGCAGCAGCGTGCTGGAGTCGTCAGTGATGACCATGACATGCGTTTCGGCGGTGTGTTCGAAATAGTAGAACAGCCCGTCATTTTCCAACAGACGCTGGATGAAGTTGAAATCGCTTTCGCGATACTGAGTAATATAGCTATAGGATTTCAACGACTTGCTCAGGCGAAACTCGTACTTTGCTAAGCTGCCGAAACCTGCAAATACCTCGCTAACGACGTCCTGTACCGTCTTGTCTTGGAAGATGCGCGAGTCAAAACGGCACGTCAGCATTCACAGCCAAGGCCCTAGCATGGCCGAATAACGTACCACGCCACCATCGCTACCCTGGGTGCTGAAGCGGTTTATATACCCATTGATATAGCGGAAACTGCCGTCAGAAAGCTCGATCTCTACCGTCGCCGGCTTGCCTATCAAAGACTTGAGTTTGACATCACTGCGCTGACTCAGTAGCGCCAGGTCCATCTGATAGAGTTGTGACAGCCCTTCACTCCCTGAAAAATGTTCAAGCAACAGATCTTCTTCGCTAACGGGTGCAAAAGTATTGAGTTTGAACAGCCTTCGGTTCTGTGGGTTTAGCAGAGAAATCAGATCCGTCAACATGGCGCGTCCTTGATAAGTGGTAGTTAATTCTGCTTATTATTGGCGCTTCAGCTTGAAAAGCCGGGCCAACCATGAAGCATCGCGCAACGCACGCACATACTCAACTTCAGACAATAGGTATTGACGTGCCTCGCGACGCTCACGTTCTATT
>NZ_BCBD01000265.1:0-3375 GCF_001320345.1 Pseudomonas sp. NBRC 111127
ATCGAACAGGAACTGAACAGTGCTAAAGACGCCCTGCGTGCCCAAGTGGGTGCCCTGGCCGTTGGCGGTGCTGAAAAGATCCTTGGCGCCACAATCGATCAAAACGCGCATGCGGAGCTGGTTAACAAACTGGCCGCTGAAATTTAAGCGAGGGCGATCATGGCAGAACTGACCACGTTGGCCCGACCTTACGCTAAGGCTGCCTTTGAGCACGCCCAGGCCCATCAGCAACTGGCCAATTGGTCAGCCATGCTCGGCCTGGCTGCTGCGGTGTCGCAAGACGACACCATGCAGCGCCTGCTCAAGGCCCCGCGACTGACGAGCGCAGAAAAGGCCGCCACGTTCATTGACGTGTGCGGTGACAAGTTCAATGCACAGGCACAGAATTTCATTCATGTTGCCGCGGAAAACGACCGTCTCCTGCTTCTGCCGGAGATTGCCGCCCTGTTCGACCTGTACAAGGCCGAGCAAGAGAAATCCGTGGACGTGGAAGTCACCAGTGCCTTCGCGTTGAACCAAGAACAGCAAGACAAACTCGCCAAGGTTCTCAGTGCACGGTTAGGCCAGGAAGTGCGCCTGCACGCGTCGGAGGATGCCAGCCTGATTGGCGGCGTCGTCATCCGCGCAGGTGACCTGGTAATCGATGGCTCTGTTCGCGGCAAAATCGCGAAACTGGCCGAAGCATTGAAATCTTGAGTTTGAAGGGGCAGCAGAGCAATGCAGCAACTCAATCCTTCCGAAATTAGTGAAATCATCAAGGGCCGCATCGACAACCTCGATGTGAGCTCCCAAGCCCGTAACGAAGGTACCGTTGTTTCGGTATCCGACGGTATCGTGCGGATCCACGGTCTGGCCGACGTCATGTACGGCGAAATGATCGAGTTCCCTGGCAGCGTCTACGGTATGGCCCTGAACCTGGAGCAAGACTCCGTAGGTGCAGTGATCCTGGGTGCCTATGACACCCTCGCCGAAGGCATGAGCGCCAAGTGCACCGGCCGCATCCTGGAAGTTCCTGTTGGTAAGGAACTGCTGGGTCGCGTCGTTGACGCACTGGGTAACCCGATCGATGGCAAAGGTCCGCTGGGCAACACCCAGACCGACGCGGTCGAGAAAGTGGCTCCAGGCGTGATCTGGCGTAAGTCGGTAGACCAGCCTGTACAGACTGGCTACAAGTCCGTCGACGCCATGATCCCTGTCGGCCGTGGCCAGCGCGAGCTGATCATTGGTGACCGTCAGATCGGTAAGACCGCCATGGCCATCGACGCCATCATCAACCAGAAAGACTCCGGTATTTTCTGTGTTTATGTTGCTGTCGGCCAGAAGCGCTCTACCGTTGCCAACATCGTTCGCAAGCTGGAAGAAACCGGCGCCCTGGCCAACACCATCGTGGTTGTTGCCAGTGCTTCGGAATCCGCCGCACTGCAGTTCCTGGCGCCATACGCCGGCTGCACCATGGGCGAGTTCTTCCGTGACCGCGGTGAAGACGCACTGATCGTTTACGATGACCTGTCCAAGCAGGCCGTTGCCTACCGTCAGATCTCCCTGCTGCTGCGCCGTCCACCAGGACGTGAAGCGTACCCAGGCGACGTGTTCTATCTCCACTCCCGTCTGCTGGAGCGTGCATCGCGCGTTTCGGAAGAATACGTCGAGAAGTTCACCAACGGTGCAGTCACTGGCAAGACCGGTTCCCTGACCGCCCTGCCGATCATCGAAACCCAGGCTGGCGACGTTTCCGCGTTCGTTCCGACCAACGTGATTTCGATCACCGACGGTCAGATCTTCCTGGAATCGGCCATGTTCAACTCGGGCATCCGCCCTGCAGTGAACGCCGGTGTTTCGGTATCCCGCGTAGGTGGTGCCGCTCAGACCAAGATCATCAAGAAGCTGTCCGGTGGTATTCGTACCGCTCTGGCTCAGTACCGTGAACTGGCTGCATTCGCCCAGTTCGCTTCCGATCTGGACGAAGCGACCCGCAAGCAGCTGGAGCATGGTCAGCGCGTAACCGAGCTGATGAAGCAGAAGCAGTACGCGCCGATGTCCATCGCGGACATGGCTCTGTCGCTGTACGCCGCTGAGCGTGGTTTCCTGACTGACGTGGAAGTCTCCAAGGTCGGTAGCTTCGAGCAAGCACTGATCGCCTTCTTCAACCGTGATCACGCCGAACTGATGGCGAAGATCAACGTGAAGGGTGACTTCAACGACGAAATCGACGCAGGCCTGAAAGCCGGTATCGAGAAGTTCAAGGCCACCCAGACCTGGTAAGCCGCAGCGGGGGCTCCGGCCCCCGCTTGCTAACCTGATAGGTGATACATGGCAGGCGCAAAAGAGATTCGCAGTAAGATTGCGAGCATCAAAAGCACGCAAAAAATTACCAGCGCCATGGAGAAAGTGGCGGTCAGCAAGATGCGCAAGGCACAAATGCGCATGGCTGCTAGCCGTCCTTACGCGGAGCGTATCCGCCAGGTGATCGGTCATCTGGCCAACGCCAACCCGGAATACCGCCACCCGTTCATGATCGAGCGCCCTGTAAAGCGCGCCGGTTATATCGTGGTGAGCAGTGACCGTGGCTTGTGCGGTGGCTTGAACACCAACCTGTTCAAGGCCCTGGTCAAGGACATGAGCGAAAACCGCGAACAGGGCGTGGAAATCGACCTGTGCGTGATCGGCAGCAAGGGTGCGACTTTCTTCCGCATCTTTGGCGGCAACGTTGTAGCCGCGATCAGCCACTTGGGCGAAGAGCCGTCGATCAATGATCTGATCGGCTCCGTCAAAGTGATGCTGGACGCCTACATGGACGGCCGTATCGATCGCCTCTCGGTGGTTTCGAACAAGTTCATCAACACCATGACCCAAAAACCGACGGTCGAGCAATTGGTACCGTTGGTGGCAACCCCGGATCAGGAACTCAAGCACCACTGGGACTACCTGTACGAACCCGACGCAAAAGAGCTGCTGGACGGCTTGATGGTGCGTTACGTGGAGTCGCAGGTCTACCAGGCGGTGGTCGAGAACAACGCTGCTGAACAAGCAGCCCGGATGATCGCCATGAAAAACGCCACAGACAACGCCGGTGATTTGATCAAAGAGCTGCAATTGATCTACAACAAGGCGCGTCAGGCTGCGATCACCCAGGAGATCTCGGAAATCGTCGGCGGCGCTGCCGCGGTTTAACGGTTCAAAAAATCAGAGGATCCAGCTATGAGTAGCGGACGTATCGTTCAAATCATCGGCGCCGTCATCGACGTGGAATTCCCACGTGACGTCGTGCCGAGTGTTTACAACGCGCTGAAAGTACAAGGCGCGGAAACCACCCTGGAAGTTCAGCAGCAGCTGGGCGACGGCGTGGTTCGTACCATTGCGATGGGCTCGACCGAA